>CAXBOL010000424.1:0-4947 GCA_963977295.1 uncultured Opitutaceae bacterium | reverse complement strand
CCTTGGTGTCACCTTGGACGAACACGTCGATAATCTCATTCAGTTTCTCGCGCCTTTGGGAACGGGTCAAAACTAGTAGTCTGTAACGAGATAATTTTCGGATCCGTCACAGAGCCGAACCGGAGTTTCGAGCCCGAGATCACAGAGGAAAGACAGTTCGGACTTCAAAGCTAGAATGGACTCTGTGCTCTTCGGATCGTTGCTCTCTGTGACTAAAAAACCGGCCCGGACGGAAATAAGCCGATCCGAAACATCAAGTGTTACAGCGCACTAGCGCGTCACGTTGGTGCGAAACAACAGATTTTACCGGAGCGTGACGGCTCGGTTTCCCGGATCTTATCGTTAAAGAAATGGGATGGATTTACGCACCGGAACGAAGCCAACGTCCTGCAAGGCAATGTAAGATTGAATCCATCTTGGGTTACTTCGTTTTCTCTCAAAGAATTCGAAACCCCAATTGCCGCGAAAAAGCACAAAGAGACACGAAAACCGCCGACACTCTTGGTGCCTCTTTGTGACCATCCCATACCCATGTCCCTTAGTTAATGGACTACCCAACGAAGTTTAAATAAATCATCAAGTATCTGGATCACATGTATTTGTAACCTTTTTCGTTTCCTCTTTTTCCTCCTGTAAAATCCTATTGCTTCGGGCTGATAGTAGCAGACATTCCTCCCGCTCCGTTCCTCGCCCGATATATCCCGGAAAACCGGGCCAGACGCTTTTTGAAACCTGCCGACTGGTGAGGGGACCAAGTTTCTTCGCTGGAATCCCAAAAGGTATTATTCGACCCCGGCCAGCACCAAGCGCACCGAATCCAAACGCAGCCGTGCATCGCGAATTGCGGCGCAAGTTTGTTTCAACTGCCGCTTGGCCAACGAGATTTCATCCGGTCGCACGCCATCGTTGAGTTTGCGTAGGTCCACCAGTCGGCCGAGGTCCGCCGAAAGTTTTTCCCGCGCCCTCGTTTCAGCCTCATCTTTGATGCCAATGGTTGCGCGCTCCGCCTGCTCGTTGGCCCCATCGATCAAACTCTTCAAGAGTCCCGCACTGAACTCCGGACGCTCCACAAACCGCGCCAAAGGGGTTTCAATGACCACTTCGTCGAGGGTCTTCGCGTCCCATTCTTCCCGCAGGTCCGCTCCACGGATGTCGACCATCGTCCGCACGGGTTGGGGCGGCAAAAACTGGTCAATGTGCCAGCGCGAATCGGCCACCGGTTCCAACACAAAGACTGCCTCCAACAGAATGTTGGGGGACTCCGCTTCCATCAGCCCAAAGGCCGTCGTGCCAGTGGGAGAGTTGATGAGGAGGTCAAAAGTGTCTCCCACGAGATCGTGGTCCGCAGAGATGAAACGAATATCCTCCCGGGTTATTGCCCGACTCCGCTGGAACGTCGCCAACATGCCATCCCGGGGAATCGACGGAAACCCCTCGACGTAGGCATGATCGGCATCAAGGAAGACGTCGCCTTCTTCGTGCTCTTTCATCCGCACCCCGAAGTGGTCGAACAATTCCGCCATGATCCGACGCACGGTCAGGTCTTCGTCAGCCGCCCGCACCTGCTCGATAATTTTCGACGCCACGGCCGGATTGAAGGAATTGAGCTCCAGCAGGCGATCGCGCCCCCGGTGCATCTTGTCCAGCAGTCCGTCGCGGAACTTGGCCGTATCGGCGATAAGCTTTTCCACCTCGGTTTTGGTGGGCGACTTCTTCCCCCCATCGAAACGGCAAACAAGCTCCAGCAATCGCTCCCGAAACTGGCGCTCATACTCATTACCGCCATGCAAGGGCTTGGAAAACGCGTCGAGTCCACGATGATACCAATCCACCACACACGCGTCGCTACTGCCTTCAATGAAAGGCACGTGAATGCGGATCTTTTCTGTTTGCCCGATGCGATCGAGTCGTCCGATGCGTTGCTCCACCAGTCCCGGGTTCAACGGCACATCGAACAACACCAGATGATGCGCAAACTGGAAGTTGCGTCCTTCGCTGCCGATTTCCGAACAGATCAACAGTTGGGCCCCATCCGGCTCCGCAAACCAAGCGGCATTGCGATCACGTTGCACCAACGGCAGTCCTTCGTGAAAGAGTCCTGACTTCGCGGTCATTTTCTCCTGCAAAGCCGCCTCGATCGCCAAAACCTTCCGCTCCGATCGACAGATCACGAGCACTTTGCGTTTCGGATCTTCTTTCAGTAAATCGACCAGCCACAATAAGCGGGGATCGTCGCGAAAGTTGTAACGAATTTCCGCCTGATGGCCGGTTTCCTCGGCCTCCAAATCACGGGCCACGCGGGCCAGAATCTTGGGATTATCAGTCGGCAGGGACACGGGACAAAATTCACGGGGTGGAAACCCCGTCATTGCGGCGCGCGTATTTCGAAACACCACTCGCCCCGTGCCGTGTTCGTCGAGCAGCGTCCGCAACAGATCTTCGCGGGCGCCGGGTTTTTTCTCCTCGAGGCGATCCAACCGCTGCTGCAGCCCTTCCGGATCACGGCCAAAAATTTTCTTCAGCGCGGTGTGATCCGCTTTCGCTAGCGGTTTTTGCTCCACAATTTTTTCCGCCACCGCCGCGACGGCCCCGAAGTTCTCCGCTTCCTCCACAAACGATTCCAAATCACTGTAACGGTGCGGATCCAGCAGCCGCAATCGCGCAAAGTGTCCCGCCAAGCCCAGTTGAGTGGGGGTCGCCGTCAACAGCATCAATCCGGTGCTACGAACGGCCAGTTTTTCGACGAGTTTGTATTCGGCGCTGATCTCTTCCTCATACGTCGACCAGCCCAGATGATGCGCTTCGTCCACGATGACCAGATCCCAACCGGCCTCCAGGATCTGCTCTCTGCGCTTCTCGCTGCTTCCGGGAAAACTGACGCTACACAGACCCAATTGGGCACTGAGAAATGGGTTTTCTTCCGGATCACTCGCCTCGCAATCCAGGCATCGCGCTTCGTCAAAGATCGTGAACCACAAATTGAACCGCCGTAACAACTCCACGAACCACTGGTGGGTCAGCGATTCGGGCACCAGAATCAGAGCGCGCTTCACTTTCCCGACGGTGAGCAGCCGCTGGAGAATTAAACAGGCTTCGATGGTTTTGCCCAACCCCACTTCATCGGCCAGCAAAACTCGCGGGATCTGCCGGGACGAAACTTCCTGTAAAATGTAATATTGGTGCGGAATCAGTTCCAAGCGTCCGCCCAAAAACCCCCGCACTGGCGAAGCCCGGAATTTGGCCTGCGCCTGCAAGGTGCGGTAGCGCAAGGAGAATACCTCACCGGGATCGGCTTGGCCGGCCAACAACCGGTCTACCGGTCCACCCGAATTCGCCAAATCAGAGACTTCGTCCTCGCGCAATCGATGACCACCGCCGACGTAGACGAGCAGGCCGCCATCGTCTTCCACGGTCTCAATTTTGAATTTCAGCCCCGCCCGCGACGCCACGTCCTGACCTTCCTTAAATTGCACTCGCTTAAGCACGGTTGTCCCCATCGCGTAGAGCCGCTGTTCGCCGGTGGCGGGAAACGACACTCCGATCCGCCCTCCCTGGATACCCACGACGACGCCCAACCCCAACTCGGGTTCCGGCTCACTGACACAACGCTGACCGACAACACTTAATTCCATGGCCCGACAACGAAGCCGCCATCGCCGAGTTTCAAAGGGAATTTTTACCCTGCCAGTGGATTTCTCAAATTTCGACCAGCCCGTGCCCTTGTGGCCCGTGCGCCGAGCTCAATTGCAGGGTGTAAGCACCGCTACTTATTTCGCTACCCATGGTAGCGTCGATCAATCGTCCGGTTCGCCAAAAGTCCTCCCTCTATTGATCAATTCAGCACAGGCACCTCCGCGGGCAGGTGAATATCAATGTAATACAGGGCCAAGCCCAGCTTGCGCCCCGTGCCTTCAGTCACGTCAAAATCCAACAAAGGATCAAAATCCAAGGTATGCTTACCCGGCGGCAAGGTCGTAGCGATTTCCGCCATCTCTCCGGGTTCATCCGAACAAAACCCTCGATAAACCTCTCCATCGTCTAAACGGACCGCCACCTGCCCGGGAATCGAACGCGCCGCTGATATTTTCAAGGTCACGGGCAAGTCCAACGAGGTTGGATTGGTCAACTCCACCCGCCCTACCCCGTTGCTCCATCTCCATCGGTGATGATGTAACGTCTCTTCCTTGTGCCATCCCCGGGCAAAGGCGCCGCGAACCTTTTGTGCCTGCTGATGCCGGGTAAGGTGATACATCGGATTCAACCAAATTTGGTCCGACGCTTGGGCGGGAATGGCTCGAATGGTCGCGTAACTGAGATCCCATTCCCCCGCCAAAGGAGACACCGGTCGTCCTTCGTAGGTCGGTTCCGCGTAATACTGATAATCTTTCAACAAATACGCACTGCTCCAGAGCCGCGGCCAAACCTCCGGAAATCGGATATTCACCGAGGTGACTTGGTCCAGGTCATTAATTCGACGCACTGCACCCAGCATGGAATCCACCGCAAGGGGCGACTGCGTCATACGTTCAACCAAAAACGAGGTTGACCGGGCATTGAGGCCGAAAAGCCCCAGGGCCAATATTCCCCCGCCCATCCACGCCTGGGATTTCTTCGCGTCCAGTAGTCTCACACCCGAAACCAGAACCAGAAATATCAAAGGAAAGGCCACGGCGATGACCTTGAACGCCTGGTAACTGCTTTGCTTTCCGCCTCCTACCACGCCGACTAAAAACAAACCGTAAACTGCGATCGCGCCCACCCCGACCGCTCCCGCCCCCCGGATCCAACGCCGATCTAACCTTCCCCTCCGCGCCAGTGCAATCAGCGCGCCTCCGACCACCACCGCCAGCCCCACGGATGCTCCCAAGCCCATCGGTGCCAATTGCCAGTCGCCAAAGCCACCCATGAATCCCGCAAAGTTCAAAGCTGGAATCGGCCAGCCATAGG
>CAXBOL010000423.1:0-4949 GCA_963977295.1 uncultured Opitutaceae bacterium | reverse complement strand
AAGTTTGTGCTTTCGCGTAAGGTCGAGTTCATTGGTCCTGACCCCAAGCTATTGCGAGAGGACACTCCCTGATGGCCCTTGAGCCCGAGATTCAGACGTCGTCTTCGCGATCCTTGTGGATTGGAGTCGCAGTTGTGTTCACGCTGATGGCGTTAGCGTGGACGGCCATGTTTATTTTTTCATCTCGCAACCCGGTGGAGACGGTGCCGTTGGAGCACCGGGCGCCCTAGTTCGTCATGGATCTGGCCTCGATTAATACTCCCACGGCCGCGTTGCTGGCCGGACTGGTGACAAGTTTGCACTGCGCCGGAATGTGTGGACCGCTGGCTTGCATGTTGGGACCCGCCCGAGGTGAGAAGGTGGATGCGACGACGATCAACTCGGTTTATCATGTATCACGAATTTTTGGATACGTGACCCTTGGCACGATTGCGGGTGCGATCGGCGCGGTGCCACGCGGGTTCTTGACCGCGGATGTGGTGCGTTGGTTTCCCTGGTTGTTGGTGGTGTTTTTCGGGTTGGTCGCGTTGCGACTTGATCATCGCCTGCCCCGCATGATGTGGGTGTCGCGTTGGTTGCTTAAGATTCAAGCCCGGTTGCGGAGTCGGCCCCGGGTGCAGGTCGCCGCCGCGATGGGCGGGCTTACCCCGCTGCTGCCTTGTGGACCGTTGTATTTTCTGGTCGCGCTTTCCGCCATGTCGGGATCTGCCCTCCGCGGCGCGGAGTTTATGTTGGCCTTTGGCATTGGCACGGTGCCGCTGCTCTGGTTGGCCCAAAGCCAGCTGGGCTGGATCCGGCGTAACCTTTCACCGGTGGCGTTGGCCCGTTTTCAGACGGGGTTGGCGATCATCGCGGCAGTGATAATCAGTTGGCGCTTGCGGGCGACACTTGGGTTCGATGGCCCGTCGATCGATAATTTCATATGTCACTGATTCCCGACGCAACCGATGCGGCGGAATCCACTCGTCGGGACGGCAAGCCGATTTGTTTACATTGCGGAGCGCCTTCTCCGGCCGGGGAGTTTTGCTGCGCAGGATGTGCCTATGTCTACCGGCTGATTCACGCCGAAGGGTTGTCGGCGTATTACAAAATTAAGGACGAGGTGACGACGCCGGCAGATGCCGCGTTGGGGCAAGCCCGGGACTTCGGTTGGTTGGCTCAACTCCAGACCGACGCTGAACAAACGGCGAAAGCGGGCGGGAAAACACCGCGGCTGCTTCTGTCCGTGCAAGGACTGTCCTGTGCGGGCTGCGTCTGGTTGATCGAAAGAATTTTCGCCAAAACGCCGGGCTCGGGACGAATCGAAATCAACGCGCAGACCGGACAGGTTCGACTGAGCTGGCGCCCTGACGCGGCGGAGGCGTTTTCGGCCCCCCAGTTTGCGGTCACCTTGCAGCAGTTTAATTACCTGCTGGGCCCCCCCGGCGCGGTTTCGGCGGGTCGCTCGGAGAGTCGGGACTTGGTGCGGCGAATCGGCCTGTGCGGTGCGTTCACCATGAACGTGATGTTGTTCACTCTGCCCACTTACTTCGGCATGGAGGCCGGCTTCACCTACGCGAGATTGTTCAACACCCTCGCTTTGGGATTCGGAACCCTCAGTTTGTTGGCCGGTGGAGGGTTTTTTTTGGGACGGGCGGTGCGAGCGCTGCGGGAAGGTGCGATCCATATCGACCTGCCGATTGCCGTGGGGATTTTAGGATCTTACCTCGGTTCGTGCTACGGTTGGCTGACCGGGCAGGAAGCGTATACCTATTTTGATTTTGTGAGTGGTTTCATCCTGCTCATGTTGGTGGGACGCTGGGCGCAGGTGACCGCGGTGGAGCGCAACCAACGCCGATTGTTGGCGGAACAACCGACCCCACCTCGGGTGAAAGTGTGGGGCGCAGATGGTAGCGTCACGGAATTGGCGCCGGCGGATTTGCGTAGCGGGATGAGTTTCGACGTGGCCATGGGGCAAACGGTTCCAGTGGAAGCTCGGCTGGAGAGCGCGGAAGGCGATTTGAATTTGGCGTGGATCAACGGCGCAAAACGTGGGACGTGAGCCGGTGCGCTTGCAGGCGATTCAGGATTGGGCCGATTCCACGCTCGCGGAGTTATTGCAGCCGGTGGAGCGAAAAGCGGAAGGCGAGCGCGTAATTGAGCGCGTGATTCAAGGCTACCTGGTGGCGATCTTCGTGATCGCCGCTGGCGCGGGCATCGGATGGTGGTGGAGCACCGGAGATGGGCTGCATGCGGGTGCGGTGGTCACGGCGGTGTTGGTCGTCTCGTGTCCGTGTGCGCTCGGGTTGGCGTTTCCTCTGGCAGATGAAATGGCGACAGTGGCGTTGCGCAAACGCGGGGTGTTTGTGCGGGCGGTTGAAGAAGATTAAGAAATTGGTTTTCGATAAGACGGGCACGTTGACGCTGGAGACGCCGCAATTGGTGAATCCCGAGCAAATGGACCAGCTTTCTGATAGCGCGCGGGACGTCCTCTACACGTTGGTGCGAGAAAATCCTCACCCAGTGAGTCGAGCTTTGCTGGAGGCCGTGCTCATTCGCGGCACCCCCACGCCCCAGTCAGGCGAAATCCTTGAAACGGTGGGGCAGGGCGTCTCGTTGGAACGCTGGTCACTGGGGCGGTCCGGATGGAAAGACCGCGGACCGACGGATGGTGCCACGGTGTTAGCGTGGGGAGGGCAAATCATGGCCCGGTTTGAGTTTTCCGATGAAGCCCGCAAAGACGCCCGCGAAGAAATCCAAGCGCTGCGCGCACGGGGGTTCGAAACATTCATTCTCAGTGGTGATCAGACGGAAAAAGTAGCCGCCATGGCTCGCTCGATCGGGGTGCCACCGGACAATGCCTACGGCAACCAGACGCCTCAGGCCAAAGCGGCGTGGTTGCTGGAGCACGGCGCGGACGATGCGCTCATGCTGGGGGATGGCGCGAATGACAGTTTGGCCTTTGATGCGGCACGCTGCCGAGGAACCCCCGTGATTCACCGCGGGGTGCTGGAGCACAAAGCCGATTTCTATTATCTTGGCCAAGGGCTAAACGGGGTGCGCGCGTTGTTCGAGGTGAGTGAAGTGCGCCGGCAAACTCAGCTCATTCTGCTCGTGTTCATGATCGCCTACAACGTGATCGCCGTCGGTCTCGCCGTGGCTGGGTTGATGAGTCCGCTGTTCGCGGCGGTGCTCATGCCGCTGAGCTCCCTCGCCACTCTCGCCATCGTCGGCATCGGCATGCGGCGGGCGTGGCAATAGCGGCTAAGGAATTTCGTAGAGTTCGATCAATGCCACGCCTTCCCAGGCGGCGTAGTTGACCGTCTCGACCGAGTAGACTCCGGGCTTGAGAAACTCCAGCATCACGGCGTCGAGACCGGAACCTTCGATCGAAAACGCCCCCACGCGGGCTTGCTCCGCTCGATATCGCCCCAGCCAATAGGAGTTGGACGACACGAACTCGGCCTTTCCGTTTTCATGCCGGTAGAGGCGTAATCCGGGATCGATCGCGAAATTGGATATCCCGAATTGACTCAGACCGGGGCCGACGGCGCGGATGAGGACCCCTTGGGCGGCATCGCCCTCGATCACGAACCCGACCGTCACTACGCCGCCGAGATAGTTCGGGGCCACCAAGGTCCGACAGGAAAGGTTGATCAGGCGCGGGGTGTGGGGAGTGACGCTGGGATTGGCGGCATAAATTTCGCTCAGCACGGTGCCCTCGATGAGGGTGTTGCTGAGGGTGTGCACGGAATACTGGCCCGCGGGGAGTCCTTCCTGCAGGGTGGCGGCATCGAGTGAACCGGGTTGGTCGAACGCGAACGCGCCCAACCGGCCAAACTCAGCGGCCAAGGTCGGCGACCCGCCCCAGTTGTCGTGCATCGTCGTGGGACCTGTGGCGGGGTGAATTTCCACCCGTGGGTCGGGTAAGAAGTCGCTTACGCCGAAGCGTTGCAGCGAAGGCCCGACCCCGCGCACCATGAGCCGAGCCGGGCCCGTCGTGTTGGTTCCCCCGACGACAAAACCGGTGACAAACGTGTTGTTGCCGCGACCAGATCGACTGCGGACCGAAAGATTGGAGAGACGCCCCATCCGGCTCGCCTCGACCACTTGCAGTTGCACCGATTCGCTGGCGATGGGGAGATTGAATTGATTGATCAAGCACGCGTAGCGCCCTTCGTCGCTGGGACTGACGTTGGAGATGACCAGCGTTTGTTCGGTCGCCCCCGGAATGGGCACGCCGTTGCGGGTCCATTGAAACCGCGGACTGGCGGGATACGCATCAAGGGGGAAACTGAACCCTGCACTGCGACCCTGTGCGCCGATCTGGTCTTCCGGTTGCACCTGGATCGAGGCGGGGGCCGAGGTTTGCCAGATCGCGACCAAATCGGTTCCGGGGTTGGGGATGACGGAATAGCCGCCCACGGCGACGTATCGACCAGATCCATACGCGATGCTGCGGAAACTCTGGTGTTGGTCAGTATAAAAGGAAGGGGCCCACGTTTCCCCGTCCAGCGACCAGGCCAGCGTCTGCGAACTAAAGAAACGTCCTCCGGCGAAGCGCAATGAACCGCGGGCGGGTTGCGGGATACGACGGTAGGTTTGGCCCCGGTCGATTGAAATCGCGATTTCACTGAGTGAAACCAGCAGCAGGCGGCCGTTGCCGTAGGCGGCATCAAGTTTGTAGGCCGACTCCCAAGGTAGATCGACGGTTGTCCACTCCTCGCCATCGACACTGCGGGCCAGTCCACTCAGTAGTCCGGAGCCCGTGCGGAAGGCGTTCCAGAAATAGCCGCCGCCAGCGGTGAGCGCGGATCCGAGTGCCTGAGTTTCGGAGGGGGTCAATGGCATCTGCCGCAGCGACCAAGTGTTGCCGTCCGGACTCGTCTGCACGGAAGGGTAGTTGGTGTTGGCTGAATTTGCGACGATGGCCCGATCATTCGCGATCACCCCTCCGGTGGAGGGCAGGG
>CAXBOL010000422.1:0-4953 GCA_963977295.1 uncultured Opitutaceae bacterium | reverse complement strand
CTCCGAATCGATTCAAAATCGTCGTCTCCCAAAGCCCCGGATACTCCCGACTCCAAATCACTTTATCTCCCACCTCCAACTTGACTTCCGTCATTCCGATCGGATCGACCCGACCATAAAAATAATGTGCCGGCCCCATCATCTCGCCCGCCTCGATGCCATGAATTTCCGGCACCTTACCGGTCATCGAAAAGCGCGACAACAATCGCGTTTGCTTCATGCCCGCACCGCGCAATACCACGTTATCACCCGTGATCTCAACCGGTTGATCAAGGTAGTAAATCCCTGCCGGAATAAACAACACGCCTCCACCTCGCGTCTGCAGAGCATCAACCGCCTTCTGCAGCGCCGCAGAATCATCGCCCTCGTCATTTGGCACCGCCCCAAAATCCTTCGCTGACAACGTTTCCGTCAAACGAGGGATTCCGCCCGGAATGCCCACATTTGTCCAATTCGGGTAGGCAATCCCATCCGGTCCCATCACATCGGCCGCCGTCAATTTCTCCGGCTCGTGCGCCCGGATCTTATAAGTGCCCTGCCACGGCGGCAGGTCGTGTTCGTCCTTGATCGGGCCAAAGTAGATCTTGTCCAAATAGCCGTGCAGATCCCAATCGGGGGGACGCAATTCATACGCCGTTTTTTGCCCCACCAACCGATCCTCCCGGTCGTAGATCTGGATAATGAAGAACACCGGCACATCTGCGGCCGGCACCGACTTGCGCTGCGAGAAAGTCAGCACGCCGTCCTGCGCTTTCGCCTCAAAATCAAAACTCAACACCCGGCGATTACCCACCTCGTTGAAAATGCAGACTTCTCTCTGCACCACCTGACCGTTGATCAGAATGTCAAACACCCGTCGACGCGGCGCGTTCATGTCCATTTCGGTGTAGCCGAGATGCACGCGGTAGGTTTCATCCTTCAGTCCCGTTATCCGCATCCCCAATTCACCGGACCACGAGCCCTGATAGATCTCCTGCTGCTCCGCCGGCACGCCTTCGACCTCCAAGCGATGACGGTGATAATACGTCGGCTCACCCGTCATCGAAAACGTCACCGGGTCGGTCCAGTCGACCTGCGGCAGCACCACGTGTTCGCTCTGCGCCGTCGCACTCACAACCGTCAGGGCCGTGAGACAGGAAATCCGCCATCCGTTCTTCAAACTAATCATACCCCACCCGACCAGTTTCCCGCCCCGTGGTCAAAGGAGGAAGATGAGAAACGACCAGATCTTAAATCCTGGCTCCCGTCCCCCCCTTCCTCATGGAAGTCAAAAAATTCCGGGCTGATTGGTTTCCTTTCAACCTTCGTCCCCACCGAGCATGAGCCCGCTGATCCAAACTCTGCGACCTCCGCCCCTTCCCGCCTTGGCGTTAAAACCCACCCGCCTCGCCGCCACCTCGGCTCGTCTCCTTAATCCGGATACGCTGTGCGATAGCGGCGCGCAAAATATCCCGGGGACAACCCCACGGCATGCGCCACTTCAGCCTTGGACTCATGTCGCTTGGCGAGAATCAGCTCCCGTCCTTTCGCAAGTCGCCGCTGCAGTATCAGGGCCGAGGGTGTAAGTCCGTAATGCTGCATGGTCCGCCGCCGTAATTGCCGCTCTCCGTAGCCCAGTTCCATGGCCAAAGCTCGCACGTCAAACCACTCCGAACTCAGATGGGCGGTGATACACGCTTCCAGCTTTTCGCACCACGCGCCGCCCGCGGCATCCTCACTCACTCCCCAGGGCACCTGGGAGCGTAGCCGTTGCAGCAATTCCGCCACCGAAAATGGCTTGGCCATGTAGTCGTCGGCTCCCGCCTGCAGGCCCTCCACGCGGTGATCGACCGAACCTTTGGCCGACAACAGGATCACGGGCACATCCCGCCACCGCACTGCCCCCTTGAGTCGCCGACACAGTTCCAACCCATCAACGTGCGGCATCATCACATCAGAGATGATAATCTCCGGATTCGACTTCGCCAGCCCTTCCCAAGCCTGACGCCCATCCACTGCTTCCGTCACGGTGTAATAGGGGTCCAAATTCATGCGCAAATACGCCCGCATATCCTCGTTGTCCTCCACCAGTAACAACCGCGGACGATGCTCCGCCTTGGTCACCAATCCCACGGGGCGCGCCGTCGCCGCCGGACTGCCCACCGTATGCGGACGCGGTTCCCGCACCGCCCCCATATCGATGTCATCGGGATCAAAATGGTCGCTGCCCAGCGGCAGCGTAAACCAAAACGTGCTGCCCTCTCCGGGTTCACTTTTTACCCCCACCTTGCCCCCGTGCATCTCCACCATTTCTCGCGCCAGCGCCAACCCCACGCCCATGCCTTCGTGGCTGCGCGCCAGCGTGGTATCTGCCTGGAAAAACCGCTCAAAAACTCGCACCCGCGTCTTTTCGTCCATCCCCGGTCCGTTGTCCGTAACTTCCACCCGCACGAGTCCTTCGTCGTCCTCCGCACCTTCCAAAATTATGCCTACCCGGACCTGTTCCCCATCGGGTGAATACCGCAGCGCGTTGGACAGCAAATTAGTCACGACTTTCTCAAGTTTGGTGGCATCAAAATACACCGAACACCGCTCCGGTGCCAACACCTCCAAGCGCACCGCCTTACTCGCCGCCAAGACCGAAACCGTATCAACTTCCGCCCGCACGAATTCGACCAGATCATGCCGATTCACCTGCAGAGCAAACGTGCCTGCATCGAGTCGTGTCAGGTCGATCAACTCCGTAATCAGCCCATTCAACCGGTCGACATTACGCATCACCCGGGCCAAGGCGGCGGGCGTATCTGCCGCCGAGATCCGGCCCTCGGCCAGATCCACCAACGGGCCACGGATCAGCGTCAACGGCGTCTTAAATTCGTGCGAAAGATTCGTCAGAAAATGCTGTTGCAGACGTTGCGCCTCCTCCGCCGCATCCTTGGCCTTGCGCACTTCGCGTTCCGCTTCCAAGCGCGCCGTCACGTCGCGGAAATTATTCACCAAGGCTCCCACCCGGGGATCGTCCGTGGCGTTGATCACCGTGCCCTCCAAGTAAATCCACTGCCCGTCCTTGTGCTTAAACCGCACCACCTCCGTCTCTACGATTCCTGGTGCTTTGGCCAGATGCTCAAAGCGCGGCATCGCCCGCGCCATGTCATCCGGGTGACAGAAATCGAAAAGATTCTTCCCTTCCATTTCCCAACTTTCCCAGCCGTGTATCCGTTTATTGGATGGACTTTCGTAGATGATATTTGCCCCCGTATCGAAAAGAGAGATACCCTCCGCCGAACGTTCGATCAACGCGTGGAAATGCTGCCCCTCCAGCCGCACCCGCTCGAACGCTTCGCGTTCATCGGTGACATCCTCGACCTCAATCAGCTGCTCACCGGCCCCCGCGGCTACGACCGAGGGGACAACCCGCAGTCGCCACCAGTGTCGCCCGGATTCACTTTCGACCTTGGCCACATAAGCCTGTGTTCGCGATGTGGGGCCCGCCAACCACGCCAGCACCGCCGCCTCATCGGTCGAGCCCAACCACGCCGGCCAGTCCTGCGCCAACGGCGCGGCCCCAAACTGTTTCACCATCGCCGCATTACCACGCACGGCTCGTCGTCCATGCACGACCATTAGGTTCCAGTCAGAGGCATTCCAACTATAGGGTGTCATAGGCGGCGGTAGACCAAAGGAGCAAACCCACCTGATTTATCGGCAACCATCAAGCCTTTGTCTGCTCATTTCGGACAAAAACGGGCCCAAACCGGACACCCTTCGCTTCCTCGATTGCGAGCCTCGACCACCGTCGTTAACCGCGTTTCCCCAGTATCTTAGTTAACTGCCTCAATTAACTTAATCAAAAGGCCCGGGCCTTTTCTCCAGTCGTTCTTCCCGCTGCACCACGCCTCACTGCTGTAACCCACTTTCGTCATGCCAAATTCCCGCTTCCCTCTTACCCTCGCGGTCTGCCTTGCATTTTTTCTCCCCGTCGGACCTTCCCTTGTGGCTCAAACCCTGTTTTGGGATTCCGATGGGGTCACTCCCGGCACCACGAACATCCGCAACACGTGGGACTATAGCGGAAGCCGGCCATGGTGGTCCACTTCGTCGGCCGGTGACGTAGCCACCCAAGCGTGGACGTCTGGCGCCACCGCCGTCTTTTCCGCCGGCTCCAATGCGACCGGCTACCAACTCGTAGATATCGGCCAGGGTGTGAATGTCGCCGCCATCTCCGTCGAGGAGGGCGACATCGAGCTCTGGGGTGCGTTTTACAGTGGCTATTTCTACGACCTTTCCTCCTTCAACGTAGCCTCCGGCGCCACTGCCATCCTCGACGCCACCATGCGGGAATCCGGCGGCGCCGTTAACTTCACCAAGACCGGCCCCGGCACCCTCACCGTCCGCGCCCCCAACCAGATGACCGGTAGCTTCACTGTTTCCGGCGGCACCACCAACATCAGCAGCGTAGGCAACCTCAGCTCCGGCACCCTCACCGTTAACAACGGTGCCACCCTCGCCAACTCGGGCATCCTCGAATTGAACAACCGGACGGTCAACGTCACCGGCTCGGGTTCCACTCTCAGTTCGGTCAACTTCATCGAATTCGGCGACGTCGGCAACGTCACCGTCAATCTTACCTCCGGCGGCACGATCAGTTCGCAAAGTTCGGTCGCCTTAGGCGTCAACTCCGGCGTCACCGGCACCGCCACCATCAGCGGCAGCGGCTCTACGCTTTCGTCCGGGGCCCAACTCCACGTCGGCTACTACGGCACCGGCAATCTTACCGTCGAGTCCGGCGGCCGCGTCACCCCGGGCACCATCCTAGAGCTCGGCGCCTACGCCGGCGCGACCGGCACCGTCAACCTCAACTCCGGTGGCACCCTCGCGGTCGGCGGCACCAATGGCATTGTGAAGGGCGCCGGCACCGCCAACCTTAATCTTGGCGGCGGCACCATCGAAGTCACCGGCTCCGCCCTCACGACC
>CAXBOL010000421.1:0-4967 GCA_963977295.1 uncultured Opitutaceae bacterium | reverse complement strand
AGCAACGCGACTTTGCCAACACCATCCGCACCTCCGGCGAAGCGTTGTTGACGATCATCAACGACATCCTCGACTTCTCGAAAATCGAATCTGGTAAAATGGAGTTGGAGGCGCTCCCGTTCGATCTGCCCACTTGCATCGAGGAATCGCTCGATTTATTTGCCATGCAAGCGTCGTCCAAGCAACTCGACCTCGCTTATCACGTGGAAGAAGGCATTCCGGCTTGGGTCATGGGCGACATCACCCGACTTCGCCAGATCATGGTCAATCTGGTCAACAACGCCGTCAAATTTACGCCCGAAGGCAGCATCACGATTGAGGTCAAGAAACGGAGCCGCCCCATGGCTGCCGCCACAGATGAACGGATCCTCCTCGAGATCAGCGTCAATGATACGGGTATCGGTATCCCCGCCGAGCGGATCGATCGTCTCTTCAAACCATTCAGCCAGGTGGATTCTTCCACCACGCGTAAATTCGGTGGCACCGGTCTGGGATTGGCCATCTGCCATCACCTTTCCCAACTCATGGGAGGCGGCATTGAGGTGCGCAGCGTGTCAGGTAAAGGATCAAGCTTCATTTTCACCCTGCTCACCGAGCCGGCCCACCCAATCAACGCGGAACCGCTTCCCCCAGTGCCCGCCCCGCTCACCAAAGGGTTTGTGTTTGGCATCGAGGACAATGCCGTCGGTCAACGACGCCTCAAAACGTTCTTCAAATCCTGGGGCATCGCCTACCAAGGGGCCACCGAAGGCAAGTCCGCGTGGGAGAAACTCACCAAGAATACGCCGCCCACCTTGGTTATTCTCGATCAAGACGTCTTCCTCACTCCACACGGCCAACAAATTTTGGCCGTCATCCAAGCCCGCCAGATTCCCACCCTCTTCCTCTCCGTTCCCGGACGCGATGGCGCCAAGACGCCTCCACAGCACAAGTTCATCTTTACGATCAACAAACCGCTGAAGACCTCGACGATGATTCGGGGAGTGAACACCCTCTTCCAAACCAATCAGGTTCAAACCCAGCCCGACAAACCAGAAACGAAGCCCGTTCTCTTAGCGGAGGAATGTCCACTTTCGGTCCTCTTGGTCGAAGACAATCTGGTGAACCAAAAGGTCGCCATTCGCTTCCTCGATCGTCTCGGATACAAGGCCGAGGCCGTGATGAATGGAGTCAAGGGAGTCGAGGCCGTGGAAAACGGAACCTTCGATCTGGTGTTAATGGATCTCCAAATGCCAGAAATGGATGGTTTCGAAGCGTCTCGCACTATTCGTCGAATCGTGCCCGCCCATCGGCAGCCCAAGATCATCGCCCTCACCGCCAACGCGCTGCAGGGTGACCGCGAAGCGTGTCTCGCCGCCGGGATGGATGATTACATTTCGAAACCCGTGAAACTTCACGACCTCAGCGCCGCGATTAGGAGGCAATTTGCCCCCGTGGGTAGCCCGTCGGCGACCAAACCTCTCGCTTGATAAAGATCTGCGTATCCTCGGGGGCACGTTTGTCCGGGGCTTAAAACAGGCCTGAGATAATCCAAAATTCCGCAATCGGAGGGAAACACCGAGTTCACCGCGCGCGATCTGGGGAATGGATCGCAAGGTTGGCGTGTTCATAACCCATGAGGGAAGCTCCAAGCCCCCTCCAAATGACTCCGTAAGTCTCTGTGCAATCATGGATTGCCTCTGTTCGCCCGGTGACCCACTGCGTTCTCTAGGATAATCCGGTCTAACTTTTAGTGAACGTATATCATGAGTTGTTTTCCGTTAAGCATCCATTAGCGTAAATCACCCCTCATCCCCTATGCGCCGAAACTCTGAAACTCCCTCCCTTGGCCAGATTGCGGCCGAAGCCTCCGTCTCTCGTGCCGCGGTGTCCATGGCCCTGCGCAATCATCCCCGCATCCCCGAATCCACCCGCAAACGAATTCAAGAGATCGCCAACCGTTTGGGCTGGAAGCCGAACCCCTTGCTTGCCGAAGCGATGAGCGCAATCCGAGCCGGACAACCCCCAGTGGATCGTGTGACCTTGGCGTGGGTCACGACCCGAAATCACCGTGACGGTTGGAAAGATTCTCCTTTCGACCTCCGCTGTTTTCACGGGGCCAACGCCCGCGCCGAAAACGCCGGCTACCGACTCGAACATTTTTGGGTGGGCGACGCCAACGGCAATGCCCACCGCCTCAGCGAAATTCTCTACAACCGGGGAATCACGGGAGTGCTCCTCGCCCCCCTCCGGGATCTCAGTCGATTTGATCTCAACTGGGAGCATTTCGCCTCCGCCACCGTGGCGCACACGTTGATCGAACCCCATCTACATCGAGCCAACGACAATCATATTGGCGGCAGCCGGGTGTGTGTGGCTCGCCTCCATGGTGCCGGCCGACGGCGCATCGGGCTGGCAATCGACGAGCGACTCGACAACCGCGTGGAAGACTTATGGAC
Organism: uncultured Opitutaceae bacterium; assembly: GCA_963977295.1. GTDB lineage: Bacteria > Verrucomicrobiota > Verrucomicrobiia > Opitutales > Opitutaceae > Actomonas. The sequence continues at coordinate 2,529 of CAXBOL010000421.1, read as the reverse complement.
CGCCGGATACCTTCTCGAAACCTTCGAAGAGGGGTTGGCGGATCCCACCCTCATTCATCGCCCCAACGCGATCCATGAAGCCGAGTTCCTTCGATGGGTCAAAGCGGCCAAACCCGATGCCATCATTGGCACTCAACCCGGCATTCCCGAATGGCTGAACCGCGCGGGCTACAAAGTGCCCGAAGACATCGCATATGTGTCTTTGGATCTGGCGACCGAAGATGGTTCCGTCGCGGGAATTTTCCAGGATGCCCACTCCATCGGTGCGGCCGCCATCGACATGATCGCAGGACAACTCCTGCGCCACGAACGCGGTGTGCCCAGTATCCCCAAGAACACGATCATCAATGGTCGCTGGATTAACGGAACCACCGCTCCCGTCAGCCCGCCAGATTCTGAATACACCCGCAAGGCCGAGATCCTTCTCTCCAACTCAGGCTCCACCCTTCCCACTCGCCCGGTATTGTTTGACTGATGATGCACCAATCCCGAGGGCCTCAAGCGTGCCCTCAACGCAAAGTGACCTGCACCCGGTCGTTGAGCAGCGGGACTCCCTTCACGACCGCGGTCACCGAACCCGGCCACATCGGTGACGCCGTCTTAGACGGCAGGGGCTTTGCTGGCGAAGCCCGCAGTGGAGTGGTCGCGGCCGACGGGGCAGCCGGGACGAAGTCGGGCGGCCCCGGCTTCTACAACCCTGAGGTCCGGTGCCCGTAACTGGATCGCTTCGTTCCAGTTCACCGCTGCGGTTTCATTTCAAAATGCGTTAACGCCGCCCTCACCCCCGGTTTACGCACTCATGGGGATCGGCGCTTAAATCAAAAGCCAGCCAAGGTGTGCCATCAGGTAAACAGACTTCCTTTCGTGTGGGTGATCGCCAGCCGACCCATGCCCGGTCACATTGATCAGGCAAGGCGACCACTGACGGCATCGATATTGGCGCGCGATCACGCTCGCATCGCCATGGCTGGCCTCGGACCCAACTTTTGGCCATCGACGGCAGATCTACCAACGAAACCGGATCACGAGAGATTTGTTGCCCGCCCTCTCCGGGTGCAGCCCTCACCACCAGGGGAATCCTCACGCTTTCCTCATACGGCCACCCTTTGCGAAAGAGTCCATGCGAACCGTGCATGTCCCCATGCACTGAAGTCACGACTACGATCGTCTGAGCTCCCACCGCGTCGACCAATCGACCAATGGCCCGGTCCGTAGCTGCAATGTGCGCATAATATCCCCCCAACTCGACTCTCGCACGCTGTCGCACCATCGCATCATCGGGCACGTTGGGCCGCAGTTTGAGGTCAGTTGGATTCAAGCGCTCAATTCCTGGCGGAACTTCGGCCGCGTAGGGAGGATGCGGTGATTCCAAACTCACCACCGCAAACCGAGGTGAGTTCGTTTGCTTCCACCAGCAGATCGCACGATCGACCAACACGTCACTTTGGTAGCCAAAGAACTGCCGCGGCTCGCCCAAACCCGAACCGTGCAACCACGGATCATTGAGAAGAAATCCGCTTTCAAAGCCCTCCCAATGGGCGAAACCTCCGCGCGCTTCCGGCGGCACCACCGTGCGTGCATGGATGTCTCCAACCAACGGAGCCAGCGGGTCGCGCTCGCCCAAATGCCATTTACCGAAGAACCCAGTCTCGTATCCTTCCGCCGCAAGATCATGCGCGATGGTTCGAGTCGAAACGGGCAAAGGATCGAAATAATCGCAGATGCCGTTGGCCGGTGAAAGCACTCCGGTCAACATCGCCGCTCGGGCAAAGGGCCCGAAGGGATGCGGCGTCGTTGCCTCGCAAAAGTTAATCCCGTTCGCCGCCAAAGCATCCAGCGAGGGCGTCCGCACGTTGGGATCTCCGCTTCCGCCCCACGCCTGGCCCCGCCACTGCGTCGTGACTACCCAAAGTAAGTTTGGCGCGAGATCAGGCACGGTCCGCTTTTTTCCGTAAACTCATCGACTAGCGCCCTCCGGCGCGACTCGGCGCGCGTGTGCCCACCCGGCTTTGAATTCTGTCCACAATTCCAACAACGTCTTGTCCCTCCAAATTACCGGTCTGCAACGTAGCCATCGGGAGAAAACTGTCGACCATCGCACAGAGTTCCGAACTCACCATGACCCCCAATAACTCCCCGGTTTTGGACAAAACCAAATCTCCCCGTGACGGACTAAAATCGCCAAAGAGTCGCCGTAACAGCCGATTGTCCATGCGCACATACCCGGGCAGGGCTTGGTCCAACTTGAACGGCACTTCGCCGTAACCTTGCCCTCCGTTGCTGATTAAGACCGCCTCGGGAAACCGAAACGGATCTCGCGCGATGCTGTAGACTTTCGCATCGAGTGACGCGGCCTGAAACGGGTTGATCGGGATGACGACGATACGCGGATCACGCTGCAGAAAACTGAGTTCCGACGCAGCCAGGCGGAAACTATTTTTCGATAAAGTCACCGTCAGGCGCGACCATGCCACCGCAGGTTCGTAGAGCCGAAACGGCGTGTCTTCCAAGTGCAGCACCGCATAAGTC
>CAXBOL010000420.1:0-4976 GCA_963977295.1 uncultured Opitutaceae bacterium | reverse complement strand
ATATCGGTGAACACCTCGGCTTAAAGTTCGGCGGGCCCAAGCAGACCAGTCACTACCGCTGGACCGGGACCGAATGGATCGGCGGTCGCTCCGGCGGTATGCCGGTGGCGCGCGGAGACTTTGCCGTTTCGACGCCAGACCAGATCAGTTTCCTGCTCGCCTACCAAGAGGCAGCCGGAGACGGCGTCGTCGCGTGGTGGAACAGCTCGGATGGCGGCAACAATTTCACCAAAGGCCAAGAGTTGCTGCGCCGCCCCAAAGCGGGCTGGGCCATCTCCTCCCTCATCCGCAACGCCCATCCCGACGCTCGCGTTGTGGTGGCCGAAAGACCTAAGGGTTCGGATTGGGCTCGACTCTATCTCCTCGGCGACAACGGCCCCGTGACTCGCTCCCAGAGTAAAGCTGAGGTCCTCGACCTGAAACACGTTCAACCCGACTAACCGAAGCCCATTGAAGCAAGCGAATCCCCCCGAACGAAGGCCTCCCCTGCAGTCGGGAGGTGAACGCAAAATAACCAGAATTAGAGCGCTTCTCCATGTTTTCGGACCGAATCCATCTGCTAAAATTTTTCGGTAACCCGCCGCCGCCTGCTACACTTCCTCCAACACCTTCAAGTCGGCCATCACATCCACCCGCCAGCGGCCCCGCCCAAGGCTGGGGTGAACGCAATTTCGCCCGCCTTGGATCGACCAATCTCAACCCGATGACCTCAACTCCACCGTTTGCCGTGAAGCTAGCCCTCGTCTTTGCCGGTCTGCTCACTGCGGTTTCAACGCTCATGGCGACGTCCTCGGGGCGCAGGAATGTGCTCGTGTTCTTCGTCGACGATCTGCGCCCGGAACTAGGCTGCTACGGCACCGACTACATCCAGACTCCGCACATCGATCAGCTCGCGCAACAGGGGGTGTTGTTCGAGCGGGCCTATTGCCAACAAGCCCTCTGCGCCCCTTCCCGTATCAGCATGATGTCCGGGCAATATCCCGACACCACCGGCATCCACGATTTATTCACGCCGCTGCGGCGAAAGATTCCGGACGTCATGACGCTGCCGCGCTACTTCCAAGCCCGGGGTTTCGTCACTGCGTCCTACGGCAAGGTGTATCACCATCACGACGACGATAAAGCCTACTGGTCGGACCTGCCCGAGTCCCCCGGCGACATTTATGCCGATCCCCAAACGCTGGCCGACATGCAACAACGCACCGAAGACGCCAAACGCAAGGGACTCAAAGACCTTGAGCTGTGGGCCGCCACCCGGGGACCCGCCGTCGAAGCTTTCGAAGTGGAAGACGATGGCTACCGCGACGGCGCGGTGGCCCAACAGGCGATCGCATCCCTCCGGCACTATCAGGATCAACCGTTTTTCATGTGTGTCGGGTTTGCCAAGCCCCACCTTCCCTTCTCCGCTCCTCAACGCTATTGGGATCTCTACCAGCGGGATCAGTTTGACGTGCCTGATCGCGATTTGCCGGCGGGCACGCCCACGCTCGCGGTCACAAAATGGGGGGAGCTACGAGGCTACTACGGCGTTCCCGCCGAGGGGGATCTAAGCGACGAGCAAACCAAAGCACTGCGTCATGGTTACGCCGCCTGTGTCAGCTACACCGATGCCCAAGTGGGTAAAGTCTTGGCCGAACTCGATCGCCTGGGCTTACGCGAAAATACCATCGTCGTGCTGTGGGGTGATCATGGATACAAACTCGGCGACTACGGTCTCTGGTGCAAACACACCAATCTGGAACTCGACACCCGGGTGCCGCTGATCGTCTCCGCGCCTGGCCACGCCGCGGGAAAACGTTCTGAATCCTTGGTCGAAATCGTAGACTTATTCCCCACCTTGGCCGCCCTCACCGGCGGCGATATTCCTGATTCCTGCGAAGGTCAAAATCTCGTGCCGCTGCTGCACGATCCCTCCCAATCGCTGCGCCCCTTTGCGTTGAGCCAATACCCCCGGGGCAAGGTGATGGGCTACAGTCTGCGCGACGAGCGCTGGCGCTACACCGAATGGGTTGATTCCCGCAGCGGAGCCATCGTGGAACGCGAACTGAATGACCATCAGGACTCGTCGTGGGCTGAGGGTAACCTCGCCGCCGACCCCAACCAAGCGGAGCGAGTCGCTGCGTTTTCCCACCAACTTAAAATCCGGCGCGAACGTGCCTCCCATTGAACGTGAACGTCACCATGCCCAAGATCCAACTTCCCCTGCTTGCGCTTCTCGCAACCTGCCTCGCTTCGGCGGATACCGTTTACAACGAAGCCGATGGGATGGTGATCATGGAGATCGAAAACACGGCGTCTCCTCTGGGACTGTGGGCCAAAAAGACTTCACTGCCGGGCTACGCCGGCAGCGGTTACTTGGAGTTTACCGCCAACGACTATTCTCTCGGCGACCCCACCTCACCCTTGGCCTTCCATTTTAAAATAAACGATGGAGGCACCTACTTGATCGATCTCCACTGCGCCAAAATGACGGTCGACGGCCATACCGACTGGGCGAATGACAGCTACATCCGAGTGATCGGTGATTTCGACTCGGCGGCGGGACCGCACGACCTGCCGGAAAGCAATGCTTCGCTGCACATGCTCAAGCGCAACACCAAGTATTTTGGCGGCAAGTCCGATGCCTGGGAGTGGGCGACCGGAGACTGGAACGTTACCGGCGGTCGTCTCGATCCGGGTGGCAAACAAAACAAGCGTAAAGCGATCTATCATTTCAAATCCGGGCAGACCTACACCCTTATCGTATCCGGTCGCTCCAAGGCATTCCGCATCGATCGCGTCGTCTTCCGTCGCACCACGGCGCCGATCGAAGTCGCCCACAACCTCAACACGCCCGAGTCGGCCAAGGTGGCTGGCAAACCGCCCATTCCAGACCAATTGGATATCGCCATTTCGGCCCATGATTTTGAGGCAGAGTCTCACCCCAGCGACGACTCGATCATCCGGCGCGATGACCAAAGTGTTCGCGCGATCACGAACGGGTCCTGGATTCGGTTTGCCCACTTCGACTTCGGCGCGGGCCAAGGCGGCTGCATCGATATTGACGCCGCGAGCGCCAACCCCGCCGGCGGCACGGTGGAAGTGCGCACCGGCTCGGCCACCGGTCCCTTGCTCGCGACGGTGCAAATCAACCGAACCTGGGAGTGGACGGATTACGAATCCTCCAGCGCGAACCTGGCCAAAGTCAGTGGCCGCAAAGACCTCTACTTGGTCTTCAAGGGCGGCCCGGGTGAGCTGTTTCGTCTACAGGAATTCATGATTCGCTCGGGTGAGACGGTGGAAGAAAAACAGGCCACACCGCCGATCCGCCCGCCGGCAGGTCGCCTCGCTTACGTGGCGGATGGCAATTCCCCGGATCCCGACGACATCGGCGGAACCGCTGCCGCCCTCGCCATGCTGCGCGCCGGGAGAGCCGCCTGGTGCACTGCTCTCACAGCTGTGACTTGGTGAAGGCGAGTAACATTTCATCGGAGATGGAATTGCTTCGCCAACAGATGATGCAGACCAGCTGTGACGGCACCGCGAGCCGCTGGGGTGGTTTCGACGGCCTCACCTTCTGGAATTGCATGACCCAGCAGGCCGAGGCGATCCGTGATCTGAAGGAACAGATCAATGCCTCCTCCGCCACCGATCCACTGTGGATCGTGGAGGCCGGCGAACCCGACATCATCGGCTATGCGCTTGAAGCCGCCGATCCCGGCAAACGACAATTCGTCAAACTGCTCACCCACCACCCAGTGAACGATGGCAGCGGCGACTTTTTCAAATATCGGCAGATTCTCGACCTCGGGGTCGAAGAGGTGCGCATCCCGGATCAAAACGGGAGCCGCCTCGACAACGGCCTGCAACGTCCCGAATGGGCCTTTTACTGGGCGCGCGATCACGCCGACAGCCAAAATCGATATCTCCGACGCGGGCATGATTTTCTACTGGATCACCGGAGCCAACCTAAGCGGAGGCTACCGCACCCCCAGCGTGCACGACGTTCGGCAACTGCTCGAAAATAACTTATGAAATCGTCCCTACTCCTTCTCACTTTGGGCTTGGCCACGCTCCTTTCGGCGGCCGACCCCAGACCCAATGTCATCCTAATCCTTTCGGATGACCAAGGCTTCACCGACTACGGGTTCATGGATCACCCGGTCGTGCAGACGCCGCACCTCGATCGCATGGCCTCGCAAAGCCTGCTCTATACCCGCGGTTATGTTATGCCGGTGTGCTCGCCGGCGTTGGCGAGTCTGCTCACCGGTCAACTCCCCCATGTCCACGGCATCACCGGTAATGATCTGAGCCCGGAAACCATTGCGGCCATGCACGCCGCAGGCCGGATGGACCGGGCCCCGCTTTCCCGCCGCCTGCTGGACAACTCCCCCCTCCTGCCCACCGTGCTGACCGAGGCTGGTTATCTGACGTTCCAGACCGGGAAACTCTGGAACGTGACGGCGCAGGAGGTCGGATTCTCCCACGGCATGACTAACAAAGAGGGGCGGCACGGGGGTGACGGTTTGGATATCGGACGCAAAACCATGCAGCCGATTTATGACTTCATCGCAGAAGCCGAGGCGGCAAAGAAACCATTCTTCATTTGGCACGCGCCCTTCCTGCCGCACGAACCACACAACCCGCCCCAAGCCTACCTCGCCCACTATCAGGGCCGAGGTTTGAGCGAAAAAGCCGAGAAATATTACGCGATGATTGAGTGGTTTGACGCCACCTGCGGAGAACTGGATGCCTACCTCGATCAAAACGGTCTCCGCGACAACACGATCATCATTTACCTGGCCGACAACGGCTGGGACGCGGAAAAGGGCAACCGGGCCAAACTTTCGCCCTACGAGTTAGGGATCCGCACGCCGATTTTTGTGCGTTGGCCGGCGAAAGTGAAACCGCGACGCGACGATGAAACCCTTGCGTCGATCATCGACTTTGTGCCCACCGTATTCACCGCCTGCGGCCTGCCCGTATCGTCAGATTTG
>CAXBOL010000419.1:0-5002 GCA_963977295.1 uncultured Opitutaceae bacterium | reverse complement strand
TGGTGACCCGTAAATCCGGCGCCATCATCCTCCATGGTGTGCTGTTTGGTGCCGAGGAAGCCGATGGTGTTATTGATGAGAAAATCTCCCTGCACCTCATCGGGAAAGTGGCGGGAGGACACGAATTCGGTGCCCGAGGTGGGGCGGACGCGATGCGTGGTAAACTGCGCTACTTGACCGACTTCCTTGCCATGAGGAATTTTGGCGGAAAGAGGCAGAGACCACCAGTTGGCGCCGCCGGACGCATCGGAAAGGAAAGTCTGACCCCACTCATCGACGGTTACGCCCCAGGGGTTGCTCACGTCGGTTTGCATGAAACGCTCAAGGCGCCACGACTTGGGATCGAAGCGCCAGACGCCGCCATCGGTGCAGCGTTGCGGACCGTAAGGGGTCTCGACTTGGGAGTGGAGAAAGCGGCCTTCGTTCATGTAAATAGCCCCGGACGGATCGGCACAGAAGGCGGAGATGGAGTGGTGCGTATCGTGGGTGTCGAATCCGTGTAGGAGGATGTCGGTGCGATCGGCACGATCGTCGCCGTCGGTGTCGACCAGGCGCACGAGATTGGGTTGCTGCGCGAGGTAAACACCTTCGGGCGCAATTTCAAATCCGATGGGGATGTGCAGGCCATCAGCGAAGACCTTCTGGCGATCGGCGCGACCGTCTCCGTCGAGATCCTCGAAGATGAGAATCTTGTCGTTGGGTTTGGGATCGCCCGGTTTGTAGTGAGGGTAAGTGGGCGCGACGGCGACCCACAGGCGACCCTTGCTGTCCCACGACATTTGCATGGGGTTGCGGAGGTCGGGGAATTCGCTTTCGGATGCAAACAAGTCGATGTGGTAACCCTCCGGCATGTCGAAATGCTTGAGGGCCTGATCGACGGAGAGGAATTCGATGGGTCGATCGAAATTGGTCTCAACCGGGGTGAGCGGACGCGTGGAGGCATCGTCGATTTTGATACGCTCGACTTCGCCCTGGGCGATGCGGTGGATCGCTTGGTCGCGCAAGGCGATCATTTGCTGAATCTTTTCGATTTCCTCGGGATAGTTTTCGTTGCCGAAGGGCTTGTAGCGTCGGCCGTGCACGTGCACGCCGTTGATCATGCCGTAGTCATTGCGCCAAAACCAATTCTTGTCGTCGACCGCCGCGTAGATGGCCTTGCGATCGGCGATCGGCGCACCCTTGCCGTAGAGCGAATCGGCCAGCAAGGGGCCAAACCAGCGGTAACCTTCGGCAGTGAGGGAGATGCCGTTGATGGTTTGGGGAGTGGCGGTGGTGACGTAACGTTGTCGGCTGGGATTGAACGTATCTATGAACTCAATACCATGAAGTTGGGCGACCCGTTGCATCGCGGCGGTGTAGGCCGCGAGGTTCTTGTTCTCGGTGACGCCATCGGGCAGATCCTGCGTCGCGGACAGGTCTTCAAACGCGATGGGGGAAACGAGCACCAGCCGCGGAGCGGTTTGGCCGTTGTAGGTTTGAGCGAGCGTGTGTTGCACGAAGGCGTCGAGCTCGCCCTCGAAGTCAGCCAAGCGGGAAGGCCCGCCGAACGATTCGTTGAATCCGAAGAGCGCGAGAAGGGTATCCGCGCGAACTTCGGTCAGCCATTGATCGGGAGTGGGGTAGTGGCCCTGACCGTAGTGGGTGAGGAGGTCGGGATGAAATTTTTCGGCGCCCGGGAAGGCCCATTGATCGAACCGACTGGGGCGAGGGCGGAAGCCGGGGGTGTCGCCGGGGTAGCTCAAGTTGCGCACCACCAAGTTGGCTTGAGGGAAGCGGTATTGGAGTTCGGTTTCAAACTCCGGGAAGTAGAGCATGCGTTCGCCGAGACCGTTGCCGACGAGGGCGATGTGTTCGCCTTCGATAGGGGCCGTAAATGCGGTGGGGACCGGCTCGGCCACGGGCTGGTTGCGGCTGGGCCACAGGGTCGGATCCTTGGTGAAGCCAAACATGGTCGGGCGATAGGAACCGATAAGTCCAGCGTCGACGCCCTCAGCAGGAATCGGCAGGCCCAGGGCCCAATAGGCGCCCTGCACGATCAGGCGGCGGGTGGAGGCGTTGGCGAAATCGACCGAAGCGCCGAGGGTGCTGGCGAACACCTTACCCTTTTTGCCGCCGGGGAGTTGGTAGGACTTGGTCCACGCGAGGGGCTGCATCGGATCGTTTTTGGCGAACGCCGCATTCCCTTTGGCAAATCCGGGCGTATATTCGTAAGGGCCGGCGCCGACGGGTTCGTCGTCAGGATTCATGCCAGCGAGAACTTGACCCCACGCGACCGGAGTGGCGTCGGCAGGGAGGGTTTTCACGGTGTAGACATCGGTTGAACTCCAAATGCTGCCGGACTCGATACCGGTGGTGATGGGGTGGGCGTCGGTGATGATGCCGCGCGAACTTTCCTTTTTGTGCCAGCCGTGATGGGCGATCCAAGACGTGCCGAGAACGAGTTCGCCGAAACCACCCTGCCACGCGGTTTGGTCCCCTTTGTAATTAAAGCTGTAGTGCGCCCACTTGGAGTCGGCGGGGATGTTGAAGGCGTGGGTGGCGGTGCGCAATCCGATGACGGGACGGCCGGATTTGAGGTAGGCGTCGATGGCCTGCATCTGATCATCGGGCAGGTCACGGAAGCGCGTCGCGATGATCATGAGATCGGCGTCGGCGAGGGCCTTGAGGCCGGGAATATTCTTCAGATAATCGGGATTGCGGATGCCCGGGGCGGCCGGGTCCTGGGCGAAAAGCACGACGGTTTCGAAGCCGTGGCGCTTGGAGAGAATCTTGGCGAGTTGGGGTAACGCTTCCTCGGAGCGATATTCTTCGTCACCGCTGATGAGGACGACGCGTTTCCCGGCGCCGGGTCCTGAGCTGCCGGTGTTGACCTGCCACTGCGGCGAGAACGGGAAGGGGGCGCCAGAGGCGACGCTGGCGAGAGTGAGGAGGGCAGAAAAAAGCAGGCGTTTCATGACGAGGAGGCAGGGGTGACGAGGGGAAGTAGGACTGAATTGCAATATGCGCCATCGCGTTTGGTGACGCTGTCGGGGTCGCCGATAGCGGCGTGGCATTCGTCTTCGACGACGATCCAGCCCTCATAGTGATTGGCGGCGAGAAACTGGGTGATTCCGATGTGGTCGAGCGCCCCTCCCCCCATGGGTTGCCAGTGGCCGGCTTCGTCCATGTCTTTGAAATGCACGTGCACGACTTGGGAAAAGTATTGCTTGATGATCGCGGCCGGATCCATGCCGCCCTTGGCGATGTGGCCGGAGTCCGGGATGTAGCCGAGGACGCTCTGATCGAGACCGTTGAGCAGAATTTCGTAGTCTGCTTCGGTGCGGAACACGGAACCGCCGGGAGAATTGGGATGGTAGCCGGAACGAATACCGCGGTCGGCGGCGCGCCGGGCGATGGCGTTGGCGTTGAGCAGGAGGTTTTTCTGGCGCTCGACGAGATTTTTGCGGTCCTTGCCGGGCATCTGACAGATATTGAGGATGGTATCCGGGAAGTGGGTAAGGATTTCAATGCACTCATCAGCGCGGGCACGTTCCTGGTCTGTTTCGGTGGGAAGAAGCCAGTCCTCCACCAGGGTGAGCGCGGGCATGGCAACCTTGGCGGCGTGGAGGTGTGCCGCGAGGAGCGCGGGGTCGGAGAGCACTCCGAGAAAACGCGTCTCGGACTCAACGCCGGCGTAGCCTGCATCGGCGGTGATTTTGATGATGTGATCGAGGCGGCCGTCGTAGACGCCGCCGCTCATTTGCCAGGTGTAGGTTTGGCATCCGATTTGAATAGGCATGATTTAGTCCTCGAGTAAGAAGTGGGTGGTGGTGGCGTTAAAATCGGCGAGTTCCTCCCAGTGGTGAACGTGGCCGCTCTTGGTGAAGTGAACGAGCCGCGAGCCGGAGATTTGGGCGTGGAGAAATTCGGAGCAGGCGAGTGGGGTGAAGATATCCAGTGTGCCGATCGTGATGAGAGTCGGAACGGTGATGTTGCTGAGACGTTCAACCGTATCGTGGGTGATGCAGGCATCGCATTGGCCTTCAAATCCTTGGCGGGGTTGCGGGTTCTCGTTGGCGCCGGCGTCGCGACAGGCCTGATCCATGTCGTCGGCGTGCGCGGTCATCCAGGCGGGCGTCCAAATCCAGAGGAGCAAGAGCTGCATGAACTGGCCGAGCGTGGAGACGGCGCGCATGTCTTTGAAATGGGTGAAAACGCGCTTCATGTAGTCGTCGCATTTGGCCCACGTGCTGACCAGCACGAGCTTGGTGACTCTGGTGGGGTGGCGAAGCGCGAGTTCTTGCGCGATGGCACCGCCCATGGAGAGTCCGGCCACGTGCGCGGCGGCAATGCCCTCGGCATCCATGAGGGCGGCGACGTCGTCGGCCATGATGGCAGTGGTGTAGGGACCGGTCGGTGCCGGGGAGAGGCCGATGCCACGGTTGTCGATGAGGTAGCACTTAAAGTGCTTTTCGTAGGCTTTGACGTGCTCTTCCCAGACGGAGCCGTCGGCACCGAGCCCCATGATGAGCATCAAGGGAGGGCCTTCGCCGCGGGTGACAAAGTGAAGTTTGGCGGGGGACGTTTTGGAGGGCATGGGAGGCGGGAATTTTCGATTTACGAATTACGAGTTTCGAAGTTGGGGAGCAGGTTTTTTTAACCACGAATGGACACGAATGGCTTCGCTACCGCTTCGCCGGGAAGGAGAAAATTGCTTAAAGACAAGGATACTCAGGGTTAGGTGGCGTGTGAATCGCGGTAGGCTTGGGGGGTGACGCGGAGGAGGCGGGCGAATTCCTTGGTCAGGTAACTTTGATCGCAGAAACCGGTTTCCGCGGCGACCTGTGCGATGGTGAGATGGCTTTGGGTCAGCAGGCGGCAGGCGGCGTTGATGCGCACCCGTTTGACGTAGGCGAACGGACTCATGCCGAAGCGCCGCTGGAAGACACGTTCGAGAGTGCGAATGGTGTTGCCTGCTTGCTGCGCGAGGTCGGCCACGGTGATGCGGGTTGCGTAGTTTTGC
>CAXBOL010000418.1:0-5033 GCA_963977295.1 uncultured Opitutaceae bacterium | reverse complement strand
CTGTATGATCCCCGCGGGTCGCGCTGCCCGAGTGAGCCCCATGGTCGCGTTGCGGGATGAGTGAGCCCCGCCCCCTCCCGCAGTGGAGTTAAGGGGACGGTTGGCACGATGCTGAGTCCTGCCGCGTTCCCGTCCCCGTGAGACCTGACATGAATTTATTTCAGCATTAAGCAGCTTTACCCCGGCCGATCCTGAGGGCAGTTTGGAACTAACCCCTTTCAGTTCCATTTCCCCCATTATCAGCATGTTAGTCCTTCACTCGTCGCGACCACGCCACGTCGTGGTGCTCACTCTTTTTTTCCTTCTGCTCACGTCGACCTCGTTTGCCCGCTCCCCCTACCCGGCGTGGGATTGGATCGAGCATTATTACGAAAATCCCCAACCGGAAAAATTCATCACGTCCATTTATGAATTGAGTCGCAATGGTTACTTTGAGCTCCCTGGTCACACCGTTTTGGCGATGGGATTCATTGCTTCCGTTTTTCGAGACAATCCCGACCAACTGGACGAGTGGTTGCTCTACTGCCGCTCACTCCCCGATAGCCACAAACGTTTGATCGTTTCAGCCCTCTGGTGCTCCGGGCATCCGAAGGGAGAAGAGTATCTGCGGTTCTATGCAGAATCGGTGGTCGGTCCCCGTATGGCGTCGAGACTGCTGCGCACCTTGGAGTCAAGCCCGCCGCTTACCACGCGAACGATTGATTCCTCTCGCGTGGTCTATTTTCGATGGGGGGCGTTCATGGCTACTGGGGACGTCGAGTCATTAACCGAAATTTTCTTGGCCTTGAATTCGATTGAGGGACTGACGGCATCAGACCGCTGGTGGATTGCGCGCAAGGCTTCCCGGCATCAAGATGTTGTGGCGCATTGTCGGGCCGAACTAGATCGAGCCCCCAGTCCCTTGCGGGAGTCGATGGAAACCGTCATTATCAGCGCTGATTTAACGGACTCCCCGTCCTCTTAATCGTCGGCTCGATGGCATTGGAACTGCTGCATCGATGGCATGCAGCGCCTCCGTCATCTGTCCCTTCTTTGTGCACTCGTTGGTAGTGCCCTATGGGCCGATGAGGCTACGGCGGTGAGTTCTCCCCGGGTGGCGATTTTCCAAGAACCGACCTGGTCACCCACGGATTTTGCCCGCCAAGGGGCCGCCGAACTTGATCTGCTCATGCGGCTGGTCGAACTCCAACAGAGTCCCGGCCCCATCGGCATCGTTGGCGTCGGTAATCGCCACGGCATTTTTGAAGCCGGAGTGCATCGGGCCCTCGAGATGGCCGTCCGTGAAGGAATTCCTGTCGTCCGCCTCGCCCAAAACGGAGAACCCGCGGAGGCGGGATCCCGTTGTGTTTTCATCAACGGTGGAACGCTCTCGGTGGCCGAGGCAGAGTTACTCCTCAAACAATGTTTGGTTGAATTTGGACCGCTGCCTCAAGCCAATGATGCGATTTCCCCAGAGATTAGCACTCAACTGGCTCGATTCCAGGCCGTGTTTGATCGCGGGATATCGTCCCGTCTCGCAGTGCACGGCGGCCGAGAGTAGTCGCGCGACCCGAGTCCCCACGGCCCCGTAGACGGGCACACCGCCTCAGCTTCCGCCCGGCGTGTGGCGACTCTTGCCTCGGTTCGTGTTGGCCTAGGCTGCCTTGCCGAAACTCACTCGCAGCGCATTGCCTGGCTTGTCGGCGACCTTGTCGCGGCGAAATCAGGCTCGCGAGATTGAGGCTCATCGTTTGAGTCTCGGCCGTGGTGTCACCTTCAGACGTGCAAAGTTCCTCGGCCGACCGGATTCTGACGATCGCGGGAACCTTGGGCTTGGCGATCGTCACACTGATCTATCCCGCCGGCTCGCAAATCTACGCCGAGCCCATCAGTCACGTTTTTGCGCTGCTGCTGGCGGTGCCGGTCATCGCCGTCTTGATTCGATCCGCCACCACTTTGACCTGGCCCATCCCTCAACGAGGCTGGTTATTTTTTCCGATTTTAGTCGGTCTTTCGATCCTGTTGAGCGCGTGGCTGAGTCCCTATCAAGCGACCGTGTTACGTTGGTCGGCCCTGCCTTTGGCCGGGATAGTTTTGTTTTTTTGGGCCCATGGCTGGATATACGAAGTTCCCGCCACCCGACCGGAGAAACTCATGCGAGCTCTGGCCATCGCGGTGGCGATATTCACGCTCGTGAGCTTGGCGCAATGGGTGCAATCAATCGTGTCCCTCGGGTTGATCCGGGGCTTTACGCCTGAACTGTGGGCCCACCGTAATGCGTATCCACTGGGGCATTCCAACTACACTGCCGGGGGCATTATCATGGGACTGCCATTTCTGGTGGGGGCGGCCGCGCGGGCCCAGGGGGGGGCGCGCACGGGCTGGATCGTGATTACCTTACTGGCGATCTTTTGCCTCTTCACCACCGGCAGTCGCAGCGGATTTGTCGGGTTGGCGCTACTGGGAGGATTTGGGCTCCGGTCGCTCGGGTTGAAACCAAAACAGCTGGCGATCGTCGGTCTGGTCGGAGTCCTCGCCTTCGCCGCCCTTGCCTTCACGCAGCCTCGAATTCGAGGCTTGCTGGCGGCAAGCGACCCAGCGGCACCGTCGAACATCAGTTCGGTGCAACGACTAGCCATGCTCGAAGCGGGATTCCGCCTAGGGATGGACCGTCCAGTGATGGGTTGGGGGCTCCACAGCACACCGCTGGTTTACCCGCGCTATCGCGCTCAACTACCGGGCGGAGCGGAGAATGTTCTGCAACTGCATAGCGCTCCGGTGGAAATCTGGTCGGGTCTGGGGGGACTGGGCCTCCTCGCCTGCGCCGGACTCCTCGGGCTGACTTGGTTCGGTTGGAAACGAAACCCGACCGCTGCCATCGCGCTGATCGGTTACGCGGGATTCGCCCTCACCGACTACCAGCTTGATCTCCCCATCCTTGTCGTGGCGGTAGCGCTGATTGGAGCTTTGCTGGCCCGCCCCAACCCCCGGCCGCTTTTTTTGACGCGGGCGCCCCGAGTAGGCATCGCGGTGGCTCTGGTTGGAACGGTGGGTTTGGTGCTGCTTTTTGGGCGGGAAGATCCGGCCCCGCGCCTAAATGCCGCCGCGCTTACTTTGGCTCAAGAGCCTCAATTTGCCGAGCGTGCCACCGCCTTATTGGAAGAATCGCTGCGACTGAACCCCGATCAGGAGATCGCCCATTTCAATTTGGGTTGGCTCTTGGTCGTGGCCGCCCCATCCCGGGCGGAAAGCCACTTTCGGGCCGCCGCCCAACTGGTTCCCGACAAAGGAGGCGTCTATTTCGGGCTCGGCTTGGCTCGGCTCAATCAAGATGCCCCCCACGGCGCGGCGGAAGCGTTCGCCCTCGAATGCCTCAATGATCCGGCATTCCTCCGCTCGCCCTGGTGGAAACTCCCGGCCATCGCCGCGCATCGCGAAGAGACGAGGGTCGTCTTCCTGCGTCTGCTCGATCGCGTCAGCCTTCAAATCGATCCCACAACGTGGGTGGGTCACCAGATCCCGCTCCTGCGGTCTCTCGCGCCCCTGTTGGGCGAACCGCTTCCCGGTCCGGAAAACGCACCGGATACCCGGTCCTGACGCGCAATTTCAATTTTCCCCCGCCGGTAGATCTATTTGATGTGCGCGAAAATGCCATGATCGACCCTGAACTCCCCCCAAAAGGCTGGCTGCCGTCGCCGCTCTTGCTCTCCCTGCTCGACCCGGTTTCCGGAACCGTGCAGTAACTGTTGGGCATGTCTGCGCCGTCCACCAACACGCTTCGAGACTCGGTTTTACCGGCGACCTTGCTGGTGGGAGACACGATCGTCGCCTTTATCGGACTGAGTTTGGGCTACTGGCTGCGTTACAATTCCAGCATAGGCGCCCTGGGTATCGATGTCCCGGATGCCACCTATACCCGCTACCTACCCTTATTATTGGTCGGTGTTATTTTTCTCGTCGCCGCCTTCGCCCAGCGTGGACTCTACGATGGTCGCGTATTGCTGCGCAAACAATACGCGCTCAACTTGCTGGCTCGATCCACGTTTTTCTGGGTGGTCGTTTATTTGGCGTTCTCTCTGGTCGTTAAATTCGATCCCCCGATCTCCCGCTTCTTTGTGCTGCTCGCCGGCGGCACCACGTTTGGACTGCTTTGGCTCTGGCGAGAGGTGTTCTATTGGGCGATCACGCGACCAAATTGGTTGCCTCGCCTCCAGCGTCGAGTCGCCTTACTCGGCTGGAGCGAAAGCGCCGTGTTTCTGGTCAACGAAGTGCGCAAGGGCAGCTCCCATCCGTTTGATATTGCGGGTTCCATCGACAACCGTGATTCGCCGTCGCCGCTCCCCTCCTTAGGCTCGGTGGCTGAGATTCCGACCATTCTCGCGCGGGAGAAAATCGATGTGTTACTGGCCGCTCGACTCGATTTTTCGGCCGAACAACTTTCGCAAATTACCGCCAGTTGCGAACGGGCCTACGTGGAATGGAAAATCATGCCGGCCGCGTTCCCCATCTTCCTGAGCGGCTTGCGTCTGCAGTCGGTCGGCAGTGTGCCCGTCATCGGAGTCGAAGATCTCGCGATTTCGAGACTGCTTAATCGCGTGGCCAAACGGTTACTCGACATCCTTGGCGCGATCATCGGATTGATCGCGTCCATTCCTTTCGTCCTGGTGCTCGCCGCCTTGATCAAACGAGAGTCGCCGGGAGGGCCGGTGTTCTTTCGTCAACAACGTGTCGGCACCGATCATCGTCCGTTCATGTTGCTTAAACTCCGCAGCATGATTCCGACCGCCGACGCGAGCGATGACGAGATTCAGAGCACGATCGCCAGCGACACCCGCCTGCTCCGTATTGGTGCCTTCATGCGACGCTGGAACCTCGATGAGTTGCCGCAATATTGGAACGTGTTGCGGGGCGAAATGAGTCTGGTCGGTCCCCGTCCCGAACGCCCCCACCACGTCGAAAAATTGTCGGCCGATATCCCCCACTATTTACCCCGTCACCTCGTCAAACCCGGCATGACCGGATGGGCCCAGATCAATGGCTTGCGTGGCGAAACC
>CAXBOL010000417.1:0-5034 GCA_963977295.1 uncultured Opitutaceae bacterium | reverse complement strand
TGGGGCAACGGACTGCCATCGGCGGCGCGAAGTTCGTTCAGGTCGCGCCAAGCTTCCGTTTTAATCAAATACTGAGTGTGGCCCAAGAGGTTGGCGATGGGCACCACTTTGATTCCGTGTCGGTTCGCGGTGGCGACGAGACGGGTAAATTGACGCCACGAATAGGCGTCGGGTCGGGCGACTCCGGGGAGGCTGGGATAGTCCACGGCGTCTTCGAGGTGAAGATGCAGTTCCTGATAACCCCACTTGGCGTATTTGGGGAGTTGGGCGAGGAGCCAGTCCAGTTTTTCAACTTGGCGGGCGAGATCCCATTGGAATGCGCGAATCATGCGAAGAAGAACCGCAGTCCAAGTTGAGGTGAAACGTTTAGGATTGGGAAAACCAAGCTATAAAATGATGAAAGTGAAGGTGATGGACTCACTGGACGGGGTTTAACGCAAAGTCGCTAAGCAGTTAAGAACGCAAGGCTATGTAAATTAAATACTTATGATTCATCTCTGCTGCTTTGCGACTTCGCGTTAAACCTAATTTGCGCAGATAAGTTGGTCACTGAGGTCACGGAGGATTGTAAAGAGCTCACTGAGCTATGTTTACGAAATAGATCGTTGGGTAAGCGGATCACCTTCCAGGGTAAAAATCTATCCTCTTTAGTTTCTTCCCTTATTCTCTGTGAAACTCCGGTTTACCTCCGTGACCTCTGTGACGAATTGCAGTTTTTGGGTAAATTCTAAATCCGGGCAGAGATTGGTATCATGCGGGCAAAAGAAAAAGCCGGACCGAGGTCCGGCTTGAAGGGAAAGCGGGATTGGGAGATTTACCCTCGTTTGGCCGTGATCAGTTTTTCGAGTTTCACGATATCCGCAGCGAAGTTGCGAATGCCTTCGGCGGTTTTTTCCGTGGCCATGGCGTCTTCGTTGAGGGCCCAGCGGAAGCTCTTTTCGTCAAAGCTCGCTGGTTCGAGATCGGCAGAGGCTGCGGCGCTGGCGTCGAGTTTACGCGTGATCGGCTCATCGGACTCGGCGAGCTCTTGCAACAAGTTGGGCGAAATGGTGAGCAGGTCGCAGCCCGCGAGCTCGATAATTTCGCCCGTGTTGCGGAAGCTGGCTCCCATGACCTCAGTTTTGTGATCGAATTTCTTGTAGTAGGTGTAGATTTCGGTGACCGAAATGACACCGGGGTCGGAGGCACCGGAATAATCCTTGCCGGTGGCTTTTTTGTGCCAGTCGAGAATACGTCCGACAAAGGGGGAAATGAGTTGCACCTTGGCTTCGGCACACGCCACCGCTTGGGCGAAGGAAAACAGCAGGGTAAGATTACAATGAATCCCTTCCTTTTCGAGGGCTTCGGCGGCTTTGATGCCCTCCCAGGTGGACGCAATTTTAATTAAGACCCGGTCCTTCGAGATACCGGCTTTGGCGTAGAGGTCGATAATGTGATGGGCTCGGGCGATGGTTGCCTCGGTGTCGAAGGACAGTCGGGCATCGACTTCGCTCGAGACACGTCCGGGCACGATTTTAAGAATCTCTTGGCCAAAAGTGACCAGCAAGAGGTCGATGACGTCGTCCAACGATGCGTTGGAGCCGGCCTCGTCGATGGCCCGATCGACCAAGGCCTCGTAGGCGGGGGACGCCGCAGCTTTGAGAATGAGCGACGGGTTGGTCGTCGCGTCTTGGGGAGTGAACGCCTTCATGCTCGCGAAGTCGCCAGTGTCGGCGACCACGGTGGTGAAGGCTTTGAGTTGCTCTAATTGTGAAGGCATGAACGGGAACCTTACTTCATTTTTGATTCCGCTTCAAATGCGAATCCAGCCAATGCATCGCTCCAGTTTCGTCGTGAAAGTCACCTTCAAGTTGAGCCTCAAACGCGGCATGAAGAATCGGTTTAAAAACCGGACCGGGGGGAATACCGCGAGGAATGAGGTGACGGCCCTGTAAAATGGGCTCCGGCGCTTGGTCTTCTAGGGCGAGCGTGCGGGTGCGTTGTTCGACGTAGTCGATGAGTTCGGCGACATGGGCGTCATTGCGGGGGGGGCGTCCCATGGCATCGGCCCGCATGACCATCACCAACTCAGCGACCGTAGCGGGGACCAATTTGCGCGCCAGACGACGCAGATGACTATCGCTCGGGGGGTGGTTGCCGTTGCCATGGTGGGCCATGTGGTGATGGACCAAGGGCACGACGATCGGCGCAAAGCGGGTGGGGGCCCCGATGCGCGCCAGCCATGACTCGGCCAACGGACAACCGGCGGCCGCGTGACCGGGGCTGACCCAGCGCAGTTGCCCCTCCCGTTCCTTTTGAAAAGTCGTCGAAGGTTTTCCAAAATCGTGGGCCAAGACTGCAAACATCAACGTGCGGCGAGTATCCGCCTTTCGCGTCAGCCACCCGTTCAGGCTCACCAAGGCATCCAAACAGTGCAGGGTGTGCTCAAACGCGTCGCCCTCGGGATGCCACGTGGGGTCCTGAGGAGTGTCGACCAACTGGGCGATTTCGGGAAAGTGTCGCAGCCAATTTGTTTCGTGCAGCAAGCGGAGTCCGCGGGACGGCTTTTCAGACAAACGGGCCCACTTGTCCCATTCGCCCCACACGCGTTCCAAGGGGAGTTCGGAAAAGGTGTCCGAGATCGAGCGGCACAATTGCACGGTTTCGGGGGCCATGCTGAGATTGAACCTCGAGGCCAATTGCATGGCCCGCAGGACCCGCAAGGGATCTTCGGTAAACGCGGTGCTGGTATGCCGGAGAACGCCTTGCGCCAGATCCTCTTTCCCGTGGAAGGGATCGATCAGGATCTGCTCCACAGGATCCCACGCCATGGCGTTGATGGTAAAATCGCGGCGGGCCGCAGCTTCCGTTGAATTGAGGGCCGCATCGGCCTCGATTTTGAATCCGCGATGACCTTGGCCCGTTTTGGACTCTCTGCGGGGCAACGAAAAGTCATACCACTGTCCGTCGAGGTTGAGTTTAACGGTGCCGAAACTGCGGCCTACGACGTCGGTTGAGCCGAACTGACGCAGCGTGCGTGCGAGTTGGTCAAAATTGCACCCGCTCACCTCGACGTCCAAATCGGTGCAAGGCACACCAAGGATTGCATCGCGCACACAGCCCCCGACGAACCGTGGTCGGCCGATTCCGGCCAGAGCGGACAGCACCGGAAGCAAACCTGCGGGAGGGACAATCACAACGACGTGCTCGGAGTGGGGGATTGCCAAGCTGCCCATGCTGCGCAGCCCCAACCAATTAAGAAGCCGAGTCCACCCACGGGTGTGATCGGGCCAAGCCAGCGGGGGCCTCCGAGCGCGAGGGCATAAAGAGAGCCGCTGAACAAAAATATCCCGATAACCCAAGCGAGTCCTGCACGTTTCAGCCATCGGTCCGTTTCGTTGCGACGAAACGTGATGAAAAATGCGGCAATTGCGTGCGTAAGATTATAATTAACAGCGGTTTGCCATACTTCTAGCATGCCATCAGCAAGGAGTCGTTCCTTGAGGGCATGGGCACCGAATGCACCCAGTGCCACGGCAGTGAATGCGAATACTGCGGAGATTACCGTAATTTTTTTCATACTTGCTTTCCGTTTGGCCCGAAGCTTGCTCGTTGGTCACTCGTCTTGAAGGAGATTTCCTCTCTAAAATCAACCCGCAGTCAAGGGACCTCGGTCCTCCAGATGGCAGGTTGATTGGAAGGATGAAATCTCCGATAGGTGATTAATCAAACTACAGACTATAAACACTAAATGAAGAAGACTGCAGCCCTCCTCCTCGCCGCCTTGGTTTCTGGCGCGAGCCTCAGTGCCCAAGAATCGTCGTATTCCCTCTCGTTGGATTTCCCTTACGTGAGTGACTACGTGTTTCGCGGCATCAAATATGCGGATGACGCTATTCAGCCCTCCATCGAATTCGCCTCGGGTGATTTCTATGCCGGTATCTGGATCAGCGAGCCTGTGACCAATACGGCCACCAACGAATACGATTTCTACGCCGGCTACGGTATCGCGCTGAGCGACACCTGGGCGTTGGATCTCGGTGCCACCTACTATTACTACCCGGAAACCAACTCTGGTGACGAGCAGTTCGAGCCGTTCATCGGCGCGACTGGCGACCTCGGTGGCGGTATCTCGGGTTCGGCCTATTACTACTACGAAACGGAATTCGAAGTTTCGACCTTCCAGTTCGGTATTGGTTACAGCACCGAGTTGTCGGACACCTCCACCTTCGACCTGGCAGCCGATTATGGCTTCGTGTCGACGAGCGGACCTGGTGATTACAACTACTGGAGCCTGAGCGGCACCCTGAACTACGCGATCAATGACTCGGCTGGCACCTACTTCGGTTTGGTGTATGCCGATAACGACATCGCGGGTGCAGACGGTTCGTTCTTCTACTTCACGACCGGCGTCAGCATCGGATTCTAAGCTAACTTAAACAGTTATTTTCAGACTTAAATCCCGTCTCCGCCATAGGTGGAGGCGGGATTTCTTATTCTACATCAAAATAGCAGGTTGACAGGAGTTCTCCAAAACTTAGCTATTGGCCCCTTTTCCCATGAAAACATTCCTCGCCAAAAAGGAAACCGTGCAACCCAAGTGGCATATTGTCGATGCCGAGGGTCAGGTGCTTGGCCGCATGGCGGTGAAGATCGCCAACGTGCTGCGCGGTCGCCACAAAGCCTCCTACACTCCAAACGTCGATACCGGCGATTACGTTGTCGTGATCAACTGCGAGAAAATCGTAGTGACCGGCAAAAAAGAAGTGCAAAACAGCTACATGTTCTACTCCGGCTTCGTCGGGGGTGAGAGCTACCGTTCGTTCTCCGAGCAGCGCGTGCGCAATCCGCAATTCATTGTGGAGCACGCCGTCAAAGGTATGTTGCCCAAGAATCGTCTCGCCCGCCAGATGCTGAAGAAGCTCCGCGTGTTTGCCGGTCCTGAGCACACCCACGCCGCTCAGAATCCGACCCCCATGTCCGTCTAATTTTTTAAATGAGCGCTGAAACTGCTACTGTATTTCTGGGCACCGGCCGTCGTAAGACCGCCACCGC
>CAXBOL010000416.1:0-5037 GCA_963977295.1 uncultured Opitutaceae bacterium | reverse complement strand
GACATGCCTCCGGAAGACGAAGTGCGACCGGATGCCGCCGTCATGGCCAATGTCATCAAGGCGATCGACACCCGTCTACGGGTGGCCGCAGCCGAACAAAAAGGCGGTGGGCGTATCGCCATCCGACGTTTGAGCCGCACCGCGCTCGACAACACCGTGCGTGATCTCTTGGGGATCGACTTGCTCCTGTCGGAAAACCTACCGGCGGATCCCGAAATCGAAGGTTTTGAGAACCTCGCGATCACGCTCGATGCCAACCCGGAAATGGTGCTGAAGTTGCAGACCAACGCCGGCGAAATTGCCCAACTCGCGATCGCCAGCGGGGACGATGTGCGGGATCATCGAACCTACCATATTGGCTCCATCGGACATGGCCGCAATGCGGAGGAGCGCGGCGAATTTGTCATCACCTCTTCGAGCCGCGACCGCAAATACGTGATGTGGCCCCAAGGGTTTGTGGCTCCGCAAAAAGGGTTGTATCGCATCAATGTTGAAGGACTGACCCGGGACTTGCGCACTGAGTTGGAGCGTCAAGGCATCGACTACACTTACGAAAGTGAGAACTACGAAAAAACGTTGAAGACACGCAGTCGCCGGGATCCCGATGAAAAGGGCTTGGTGTCGGTCATCGCCATTCAAGCGGAGGAAGCCCGACACATGGATGCCGCCAGTGTCCCGGGACGCCGCGTGGGCTTCTTTTACCTGGGTGACCAACTGGAAACGAATTCGGTGGAGGTGCGCCTCAATGAGGGAGAAAACATCATGATCCACTACGCGTCGGCCGCGGTGTTGAATCAGTCCCCCCTCGCCCGCGTCGAAGGAGAGGTGCGGCACGTGGCCGATCTGTTGGAAGTGAAGTCAATCGAAGTCATCGGCCCGGCCATCGCCTCTTGGCCGTCACCCGTGCATCGACAACTCTTGGGCGACCATGAGCTTTCAAACGACGAGGTGGAGGAACGGATCGCCGACTTCCTGTTCCGTGCCTTCCGGCGTCCCGTGCCCGACGATACCGTGCAAAATTTCCATCGCCTCTATCGCACCGGCGTGGACCAAGGCATGTCTCCGGAAGCGTCGATGCGCAATGTAGTCGAAGGTGCCCTGTGCTCGCCGCGGTTTCTTTTCAATTACGACCACGGCGGAGACAACGATGTGTGGGCGCTGGCCAACCGACTTTCCTACTTCCTCTGGAACTCCATGCCGGACCGGGAGCTGATGAGCTTGGCCTCGAGCGGGGCCTTGCTGGATCCGGAAGTTTTACGGGAGCAGACCATCCGCATGTTGACGGATCCGAAAGCGGACCGATTCGTGACCGACTTTACCGGCCAGTGGATGGGGCTGAATCACATCGAGCTCATGAAGCCGGACCCCAAACTCTATAAAAAATACGACCCACTGCTGGAGTCGCTCATGCGCCAGGAGAGCGAAAATTTCTTCGCGGTCGTCTTGCAGGAAAACCTGCCCCTGTCGTCGTTCCTCGATTCCGACTTCGTAATGATCAACGAACGGCTGGCCCAGCACTACGACATTCCGTCCGTGCAAGGCAGCGCGTTTCGGAAAGTGAAACTGCCCGCCAACAGTCCGCGCGGCGGCTTGCTGGGCCAAGCCAGCGTGCTCAAACTCACCTCCAACGGCACGCGCACTTCCCCCGTGGTTCGTGGCGTCTGGGTGCTGGAAGCAATCCTGGGCACGCCCCCCTCGCCGCCGCCCGCCAACGTGGAGCCCATCGAGCCCGACGTGCGGGGGGCCACCACCATTCCCGAAATGCTCGCAAAGCATCGTGATGTCGAATCGTGCCGGGACTGCCATGCGAACATCGACCCTTGGGGATTTGGCCTGGAGCACTTCGACGCGGTCGGATCATTTCGCGGGGAATACCGCAACGGACTCCCCATCGACGCCCGCGGCAGCGTGGCCGGCCACGCCTTCGACGGCTCGGAACAGATGAAGGACGTATTAATCGGACGGAGCGATCAGTTCGCCCGCGCATTTACCGAGAAACTGTTCACCTATGCATTGGGACATCCCTTGTCGTTCGCGGAGAAAATTGCGGCCGACGATTTGGCCACTTCAAATATCCAACGCGGCGCCGGACTGCGCGATTTGATGGTGGAAATCTGCACCAGCGCCCTGTTCCGCGGCGAAATCGACATGGCCACCGTGGCCCAGAACTAAACTCAGGCCCACTTACCTAAGCCCTGAATCGCCCCCGCCCGGAATCGACGCCAAAGGGAGTCTTTACCAATCGCAGAGGGTGCATCAGTTTTCATGATTGCTGAGCCCGTCCACGACCGGAATGACCGCACGCTTATGGCCCTGAAAATCAAATCCAACGATGACCGTATTCCCGCCGCCGCCGTCGCAGTGCTGTTGATCACACGCGACCGCATGGCGCGGGCTCAGGCGGGAGGATTGATCACGGCGGCGCTGGAGGACTTCCGCGGCGACTATGCCGGCTACAAGGCGCACTACCCTGAACGCACGATGACCGCAGCCAAAGATACGAGTCCGCTCACCAACACAGCCCGCCGGGCGGATTACCTAAAACTGGTAGCGGCCGTGGAAGTCGTGCTGGCCCGAATCGCCCGCAACAAAACCCAATTCAGCAGCCTCCGAGACCTCGATCACTACCTGGCCATAAGCCTCAAGCAGTGGGACTGAGCGCGGAGGCAATCCGCGCTGAAGAAATCGTAGTGCAACGTATGCTTTTCCCACTGATGCGATTCCATGAACGGCAACATCTGACAGTAAGGCATGTTCAACGCCTGATATTCATCGACCGTCCACGAGCGGGAGTGCCGCCACTTGCGCACGGTGACCTCCTGTTCCCACCCCACGGAATTGAATCCCCATTTCTTCAACTTGGGTCTGACCGAACGCTTGATCCAATTAAGCGTGCTCCCCTGATACTTTTCCCGCCAGAGGTGAAGATTCTCCGGATAGCGGAGACTCGCCGCGTCGATGTGATTCATTCCCAGGGAGAAAAACGGGGTTCCTTCCGGATCAATCAACCCCCAGTGGCCATCCCTTTGTCCGAGGGTAAAATTTCCTTCCGATTCAGCCTGGTTGGTTCGGGCTCCTGTCGCGCCCGTTAAAGGGGATCCCACCACAAGGCCCATCCTCAGAGCGAGGGAACGTTCGAGAAATTATTTTCGGTTCATGGGCTGTCGCGGAGGTGGGCGAGTGAAGAAGGTTACCGATTCACTTTCTGATCCCTACCACCTCGAGAAACAATCATTTCCAAGTTCACGCACCGGACCACCGCCCACTCCAAAGACCGACAGCGAAGGGACTTTCCATGATTGGTTTGTTTTGCCCCCACCATTCGGGCCTCGCATCTCGATTCGCCAAAACCTTTTGCGTTCAACCGGAATTGCCGACTCCCTCTTCCCGTCCTCAATACCGCGACGCTACCCGCCCGACCTGCCCCTAAACCTGATCGGGGAAATCCCTTTTCTGATCACCTCTACAATGACACGTTTACTCCTCCTTGCCGCCTCAATTCACCTCTGCTCACTCAGCTCTCTATCGGCCGGGACCGATGAGCGCCGATCGCCCACCCCGAATATTCTCCTTATCTGCGTGGACGACCTTCGCCCCGAGCTGAAGTCCTTTGGCGCCGACTATATTCAATCGCCCAACATCGACCGACTGGCGGCCTCCGGCCGAGCCTTTCACCGCCACTACGTCAACGCCCCCACCTGCGGCGCCTCTCGCTACACGATGCTCACGGGCCTTTACGGTTCCTATGGCAATCAAGCCCTCTTTGACCGGGCTGAAAAATTAAAGTCTCCCGCTGCGTCCATTCCGCCGAGCATGCCGGAGTGGTTTCGTCACCACGGCTACAAGACCGTATCCGTCGGCAAGGTCTCCCACCATCCCGGCGGCTGGGGCGGCGAAGATTGGTATGATCTCAATGAACTCGAAATGCCGGGCGCCTGGGATCGCCAACTCATGCCCACCGGTCCGTGGAAACACCCGCGCGGCGCGATGCATTCCTTGGCCTACGGGGAAATCAAACCCATTGGCTCCTTCACCGAAAATAAAATGGATGCGTTCCAGAGCGTGGGCGATAACGACACCGATCAACATGATGGTTTGATTGCCCACGCTGGACTCGAGCAGCTCGAAGATTTAGCCGGCTCAGATCAGCCCTTCTTCCTCGCCATCGGGCTCATCAAACCGCACCTCCCCTTTGGATCGCCCAAACGCTACATGGATCCTTACCTCGGAATCGACCTGCCTCCCATTCCCCATCCCGAAAAACCCAACTGGCCCAGCACTTGGCATGAATCCGGCGAGTTCATGAACCAGTATCTCCACTACGGCCGAGATCCCCGGGAGGATAGCACCTACGCCGACCAAGTGCGCCGCCACTACGCGGCCTGCGTCAGCTACGTCGACCATCACGTCGGAGAAATCCTCGCCAAACTAAAGGAAACCGGTCGGGACCAAGACACCATCGTCGTGCTCTGGGGCGATCACGGCTGGTCCCTCGGCGAACACGCCATCTGGGGCAAACACAGTCTCTTCGAAGAATCGCTCCGTTCTCCCCTCATCATCTCGGTGCCCGACATGAAAAAACCGGGCGAGAAATCCAACGCGGTGATCGAAACCGTCGACCTCTTTCCCACCCTCTGCGACCTCACCGGCCTGGACCAACCCGGCTTCGCACATGGGACCTCACTGCGGCCTCAAATTGATGAACCGAGCGCCCCGGGCCACCTCGCCTACGCCTACACCAACAAAGCGCAAACCCTCCGCACCGAACGCTATCGCTTCACCCTCCACCCCGACGGCTACGCCGAACTCTACGATCACGATTCCCCCGCCAAAGAATCAAAGAACGTCGCCAAACAATTCCCCCACACTGTCGAGGAGCTAAAGCAATTACTCCTCGAACGTGCGTCCAAAGAGTGAGCAACAGACCTGTGCTCCAATTTCGAATTTCCGCGGTGCCAGCGTCCCGATAGGACGCCATCCACCCCACAACAGCCTACCCCCCGTGCCCCTGGGAACGCCGAGCTCTTTTGTCCGCCG
>CAXBOL010000415.1:0-5039 GCA_963977295.1 uncultured Opitutaceae bacterium | reverse complement strand
AAGCAGACCATTTTAGGCCCAGTCTGGGCGATCGTCACCCCGATCGTCACCGCCGTCGTGTTTGCGCAGGTTTTTGGCCGAGTGCTCAAGGTTTCCACGGACGGAGTGCCTCCGTCTTTGTTCTATTTGTGCGGCCTGTTGGGGTGGAACTACTTCAACCAAACCCTCAGTGCGACGAGCAACACCCTGAGGGGGAACTATGCGATTTTTAGCAAAGTGTATTTTCCGCGGTTGGTGACTCCGTTGGCGTTGGCAATTTCCAACTTGGCGGCCGCCGGAGTGCAATTGATCACCTTTGCCATCGTCTACGTGGTGGCAGTAATTAGCCTGCCGGAAATGTCCGCGCATCCCACTTGGGGGGTATTGATACTGCCATTGATGTTTCTGCACCTCAGTATTCTAGCGCTTGGAGGAGGACTGTTCATGTCGGCCCTAACGGCGAAGTATCGAGATTTTCAACACGTTGCGCCCTTTGTGTTGAATTTGCTAATGTATGTCACCCCGGTGATCTACCCCATGTCGCAAATACCGGAAAAGTGGCAATGGTTGGCCTCACTCAATCCCGTTTCCCCGATCGTGGAGGCGTTTCGCGCCGTACTTTTGGGGACTCCCTCCTTTCAACCGACATATTACGGCCTATCTGTGGTCGTGACGGTAGTCATATTTTTCGCCGGGGTCGGTTTCTATCAGAAACTAGCCCGAGATTTCGTCGACTACGCTTAGGAGTCAGACCATGGGAAAACCAATCATCGAAATCAACCATCTGTCCAAATGTTACCGTTTAGGGCAGTTTGGGTTTTCCAGCTTTCGGGAAGAAGCCGAAAAATGGATGCGACGGACTCGCGGTTTAGAGATTGCGGAGGAAAATGTCCGTGACTTTTGGGCCTTGCGCGATGTTTCAATAACGGTCCAGCCCGGCGAAGTTGTGGGAATTATCGGTCGCAATGGAGCTGGTAAAAGCACGCTTCTGAAAATTCTTAGTCGAATCACAGAGCCAACCCAAGGCGAGGTGGTGTTGCGTGGTAGAGTGGCCAGCTTGTTGGAAGTAGGGACGGGGTTTCACCCGGAACTGAGTGGGCGCGAAAACGTGTTTTTGAACGGGGCAATTCTCGGGATGAGAAAAGCTGAAATCGCCCGAAAATTCGATGAGATCGTAGATTTCGCTGAAGTGGAGCAATTCATTGATACGCCGGTGAAACGTTATTCCAGCGGAATGTATGTAAAACTCGCGTTTGCCGTGGCGGCGCACTTGGAGCCGGAAATTCTTATCGTAGATGAGGTCTTGGCGGTGGGGGATGTGCAGTTTCAGAGAAAATGTGTGGCGAAAATGGGCGAGGTGTCGGGCAAAGGACGCACGGTTCTTTTCGTCAGTCACAATATAGGTTTGATTCACGCGTTGTGCGACAAGGGCGTTTGTCTGGAGGCAGGACGTGTGCGAGCAACCGGTTCAATATCGGAAGTAGTTTTAGCCTATAATGAATCCGGCAATCTGGCAGTGAAATGGGCTGAACGAAGAAATGGGCCGATTGGTTTTGTGAAAGTGGTTCCACTGGATGAGGGGGAATCACTTATCCGGCCTGGAGCAGGATACCGATTGCATTTTGAATCAGTTGACGCCCGGAGTCCGAATACGGATGCAGTCGTCCGCATCAGAAATGCAGGAGGATTGGTGGTGCACTACTTCAACTCTTGCCTCGATGAGCTCGCACCGCGGTCGGGTGAATTCCCGGGTTTTTGTTTGGAGGTGAACCGCTGTGATATGCCCCCAGGGCAATATTTTGTAGACGTTGAACTTTGGAAAAACGGCGAGTGTATCGATCGAGTGAATTCGGCTACCACCTTCGAAGTGGTAGATGGGTTCTTCAATGGACGGCCCGCCCGAGCATGGAACGGAAATTCTGCTACCCTTACAGAGCACAAGTGGAGTGTGAGTTAGCGATTGATTAACCGTGGCCCCATCCAGCAGAAGTATGGCAGTAAAGTTTCAGGGGGCGGTTGGCCGTCGAATTGCTATGACCATCGGGCGATGGCCGGTTCGTAGGCGCGCGGGGGGGGCCTGGCTGATACGACGGTGGCTGCAAAAAATTCTACACGATCCAGAGAAACAATCGAAATTAAGCAGTCGCTACGCTTCGATTAATCAACTGGCGGCTACGCACCAATTGCGAAAAAAAAGCGTTCGGCCAGCCAAGCCGATTGGAATTCAAGTATCCCGCACCTATCCGCCACGAATTCGCCGGACTCTGACCGAGTTGGAACGATGCCAAGAACTTGAATCGGTGGTCGTAGAGTTCGATGGATTACATCTGACCCAAGAAGGAGATTGTGCGGTTTCCGATGGCACAGTGTTGAATGACTTGTGGGTCAATTGCACCACCCCGGCCAAATCGCGTGACAGGGTGATCACAAAGGCGTTGGCCAGTGTGCCGGTGGACTTGGAGGGCCTAACCAGCAGTGTGTGCATTCCCTACGCGCACACTTATGCCCATTGGCTTTACCAAGCTTTGCCCAGAATCGGAAGAACTCCTTGGTGTTGAGCGAAAAAAAATGGTTCGTGCGGGCGACGAGGTATTAAGGGGAAAATTGGTCGTGGCCAGAGCACCTCGAATCCAAATGTCTGTAGAAGGTGTAGCGTTCTTAAGGTCGAGCTTTTCGCGCTTCTTTCAGCCACCCACTACCGAAAAGGTATTCTTGTCGAGACCCGACGAATACGGTCGCCGTCTGCTTAATGAAAGGAAGGTTTGGGCAATGTTGGAGGCCTTGGGATATCAAAAAATTGATCCTGCATTGTTGTCGATTGAGGAGCAGGTTGGTCTGTTTTCTCGCGTCGCCGAGATTGTGGCGGTGCATGGTAGTGGATTAGCCAATATCGTATTTTGCCGGGGAGATGCCAAGGTCGTGGAAATTTCCCCCGCCAATCATATTGGATCGGCGTTTTACGCGGTCGCAAGCCGAGTTGGATTGTCGCATCGGTGTATTATTGGCTGCGAACCTGCGATGCCGTCGATATTGGATCGAGCGTTCAGAAACGAGCATCCCGGATACTACAATTCCACAATTGACGATCTCAGGGTGCCTTTGCGGAAATTGGCAAATTTGGTCGACGAGCGAGGTGAAATACGTGAACACCTGATTGATTCGGAATGACCATTTTTGTGCCGGAATTTGGGTTTAGTGCAGGGTCTGAAACGGTCGTCCTTAAAGTGACTTCGGGATGGGCCGATGATGGGCACGAAGTCGTGGTTGCGGCGCCCCGGCATCGGTTACGGCGATATCGTCAACGGGGGTTGGACTCCCGCGTGCGCACGGTGGAACTCGGGTGGAAACAGTCCGGTTGGCAGAGATGGGTCGGGGCACTAACTAGTCGACTACCAGACGGATCGAGAAGTAGGAGACTCTTGATCAACGCAGCGTTACGCCTCCAAGTTCGCCGTGAGAAGGCGACCCGCGTGTTTGTGCCGTGGATCGTTAATCAACCAGTCATCAACTTCGGACTGCCCACCGGAGTGATGGTCATGGATTTAGCTTGGCGGCATTATCCGAAAGGGTGGTTTGGTGTTAGCGCCCAGACCTTGGATCTTGCCCTTGAGCGCTGGTTGGAAGGGGCGACCGTGGCATTTCCGGTGTCGGAATCTACGGCGAAGGAGATCGAGGAAGCATTTCCGAAAGTCGGCGCCAAACTGGTGACCGTGCCGCATGGGTCTGAATGGCGTGGTGCAGGAAAACAGGTAAACGGGTCACCCAATCTCTACTTCCTTACTCCCGCGGGAATGACTCCAAACAAAGACCATGAAGGGCTGCTTCAATCGGCGGTGACTTTGTGGCGCGCAGGTTTGAATTTCAAGCTCGTGTGGACTGGCGCGGGGACCGAAATGGTTGTGGTGGAGAAGAAGGCGGAAACAGAGGGATTACAGCGATTACAATGCCTTTATCAAACGCATCATGAGTTGGTTGCCGGACGACTGGAGTGCTTGGGGTTCGTTTCAGACCAAGCACTCGATGCGCTCTACGCGGGAGCGTGTCGCGTCATTTTACCGTCCACTTATGAGGGATTCGGATTGCCGGTGCTGGAGGCGATTGAACGATGCGCTCGGGTGATCTGCACCGACATTCCTGCCTTTGTCGAGCAGGTGGGTCGTTATCAAATTAACGACCGTGTGGTGTTAGTTTCGAAAAATGATCAGGTGGCACTGGCTGCCGCGATGCGGTCAGCCATCGTAGACGCGCCAGCGGGGGCGAGTTTTACCGACGAAGCTGATCTGCGGCGTCGGATTGAGGCGTGGACTTGGGGGGATGCCGCGCAACGTTATTTGACTGTTCTGGACCGATGTGACGCGCCGCCTGATCGAGCGGCCGAACTGCCGCTTTAGTCTGAACGTTTTGGCCTGCCGCGATGAACATCGATACGGTTAACAATCATTATCAGCTTGGTGGTGCGGAGACCGTAGCGAGGCAGCTGCACGAAGGCTCGATCGCCGCAGGGCACAACGCGAGATTTCATGTGGCCGAAGGGTCCCGTTGGCCGAAAGTGAAGGGCCTGAAACCGTTATATCCGCGATGGTTGGCTCGGTTAAGTGAATCTCGTTTTGGCTCATGGGCTAATCGAATTGCCCCTCGTCGGCGGTGGACCGATCGTGCGTTTCGGGCTTTGGCGCAAAGCGACGCTGCGGTGGTGCATGTGCATAGTTTTCATGGATTATATGCCTCGCTGGAAAGCCTGGCGGTTGTCGCTCGAGCGAAACCTTTGATTTGGACTTTTCATCGCTTTTGGGGGATCACGGGAGGATGTGATCATCCGTTTGACTGCACCCGCTATCAGTCGGGCTGTGGAGATTGTCCCCAGGTTGGTTGTTTCTCGGTGGGGCCCGTGGACCGTACCGCACAGGAATGGGAAACCAAGCACAGGGTGTTGTCGAATCTTCCTTTTACCGTGGTTTCACCGTCTCGTCATTTGGCTGAACGAGTGCGCGCGAGCACGTTGGGCCGGAATTGGGATGTGAAGGTCATTCCCAATGGAGTTTGTGCGAGAACTTTTTCGG
>CAXBOL010000414.1:0-5050 GCA_963977295.1 uncultured Opitutaceae bacterium | reverse complement strand
CCAAGATCACACCCCCTTGGCGGTCGATTCAGTCACACGCATGAGCAATTTAACCCCCTGCTTAAATCCGTGTTAATCTGTGTCCATCTGTGGTTAAAATCACTGCTCGGTCTGAGTCCCCCACCCGATCTACCGCATCGGCGTTACCTCGATCTTGCGGAATTCAAGCAATCCATTCTCGCCTTGAATCCCGATGTGTCCGGATGACGTCGCGATGTCGGTGACGGAGTTGATCAATACGCCGTTGAGTTTGGTGATGAGCGTCGAACCGCGCACCGAGATTTCGTAACGTTGCCATTCGCCGGTCGGCTTGAACGCGCGCTTCACCGCGTCGAGATCGTAGAGGAACTGCACCTCTGGCACGTTGTGCGGGAAAATGTAGCCCATAGGATTGTTACCCTCGAGGTTGTTCATGCACTGAACCTGATAGCGACTCGCCGGCCAGAGCCCTTCTTCGGCGTTGCTGGTTTTGCTCGTGCGCACGAAGATGCCGCTGTTGGCCTTATCCTCCAGAAAGCGAAACTCCATCACCAAGACAAAATCATCAAAGCTCTCGGCGGATCGTAGCCACCCAGTCCCCCGATTCAATTTGATCACTCCCCGCTCCACCGAAAACTGACCGCCCCCTTCCACCACCCAACCATCGAGCGTCTTCCCGTTGAAAACCTTGATAACTTGATCGTTCGCGGCGGCACCGGAAATCAGCGTGAAACAAAGGGCGACAAAAACGAGGGGTATTCGCATGACCCCAGACAAGACACGATCAGTGGATTCCACAAATTAAAATCCGGAGGCACCGATGGATATATCGGCGAGACCCCATACCAAATTTGAATTCTAAACTGTCTGTTCTCTGTGATCTCGGGCTCGAAACTCCGGCTCGGCTCTGTGACAATTCCAAAAACCAACCGGCTACAGACCACGAGCGCTTAATAGCGGAAACAAGCGATGGTTCAGCGATCGAATCCCCCCTCGGGAATGGATTTTAACGCGAAGGCGCGGAGGCGCAGAGAAATGAAATTAGCGATTCAACTGCTTGGCTTTGCGTGCTCTTCGGCTTCGCGACTTCCTGTCCTCCGACCGTGTCCCCCATAGCCTCGGCGAAGGAGGATGCGTTAAAGCTAGTCTAATTTAATCAGGTAGATGGTATGACACCTGACCTACGCCATGGCTCGGTGATGACTTAAACTTTAACTTTAACGGCGGTTTTAGAATCAACACTCCAACTGCCGACCGTGAACCGCCAGCCACGGGCGTTAACTCCCACAGATCCCGATCGTCACACTCGCTTCTGAGCTAAGAACAACCCACGGTGCTGCCATGCTTCGTTCGCGCCCTACTTTTCTCGTTTTGATTTCCCTCGGACTCGCGATCTCGGCGAGCACCGCCGCCACCGATCCCCGTGAGTCCGATGTCGAGGTTGCACCCGGAGTGGTGGGCACGTTAACCCTCGGTTCATCGCCCACGCCCAAAGCGACCGTATTGTTGCTTCACGGGTGGACCGGCAACCGCGACGAAGTCGGCGACATGTTCAAACGCACTTCAGCTCAACTGGCCGTCCAAAACATCGCCTCTCTGCGCATCGATTTTCGCGGTGAAGGCGAACGCAACGGCCACCGCCTCACCTCCACCTTCGCCACTCGCATCGCCGATGCCGAGGCGGGACTGGTTTTCCTCCGGCAACGTTTTGTCGAAACCCCAATCGGCGTGCTCGGATTCAGTCTCGGAGGCGCCACCGCCCTCGCCGTCGTTGGCCGCCAACCCGAGGTCGTGCAGAGTCTCGTGCTCTGGTCCACCGCAGGAGATATCGCCGTCGATTTCTTCACCGATCCGGACCTCAAAGCGGCCTCCCGGGAAGCGATGGAAAAAGGAGAAGCAATCTATGACACGTGGTCCAAACTCACCCTTACCCGCGAACACCTCATGGGCATGATTGGCTACGATCTTTTCTCGCCCTTGGCCGCCTACCACGGAGCCCTGTTGAGCATTCGTGGCAGCAATGACTACCTGACGCCCTACGAACCCCGCATCCTCGCCGCCGCCAACTGCACCCTCAAAGAAACTGTCGTCATCGGCGGCGCCGATCACATTTACAACACGCTCGACCCCACCAGCACCCACGACGAACGCGCCATCACCCTCACCACCCGCTGGTTCGCCGAAACGCTCTGAGGGTCGGACATTCTGCCATCAGCATTCGTAAGGAAACCAACCGACGGAATCCGTTTTTTTTTGAGGTTCCCGGGTAGGAGACGAGCTTACTCGCGTTTTCAGTCTTGAGGATCCGACGTCAGATCCGGTCTGGAAGTCTGGAAAACTAAACTCAGCTGCCACTAAAACCACTTCTTCCTTTTCAAATCTATTCTCGGACGCAGTGAGCCGTAGCGTCGAGGCAGCGCGACCGCGCAGCGGGTGAAACTCAGCATTTTAAAGTCACTCTTGAACACCGCTGCAGAAAAAGGGGTCATTCCGTAATTCTTTGAATTTGGCCCCGCAGCATTGATTTCAAGCGGGAGGTGATGGCAAAGGCGATTGAGAGCTTGCGGCAGGGCAAAGGGGGCAAACGCAAAAGTTAAAGAGTGAAGTGGAGGTATGGCAGTTTTCGGTCGGGTTTTTTCAGCGGTTAGTCGGGCACATCTTTATTATTTGCGTTGGACCCCTTCTGCTCCCCCCGACGCGAGAGTTCCCAATCCAACGGGTCGAGCACGATATTGGACAACAACGGGGAGAGCGGGCCGCCTTGGAGGCACCCCTTCCGGGGTTCCCTCACGGCGTCCGTCCAGTAAGACCACTCCGGCCGTCAGGTAACGATGAATGAGTTGCAGGACCAAAGGGTCCGGCAACTTTTCGCGCAACTGCGCCATGAGCCGATCATGAGTCACACGAAATTGGCGTGTGAGTATTCATCTTCTGGATGCTCCCGCCTGACCTGAATCGTTCAAAAATAATTGACATCTTAGCGTTTTAACGTTTTAGTGTCCCGATGAAAAGAGCAACCGTGTATTTTGAAGAAGATCTCCACAAGGCGCTAAAGATGAAATCAGCGGAGATATCCTCTCCAGTCTCTAATCTAGTGAATGATGCGGTCAGGTCTGCCCTGCTTGAGGATGCCGAAGACCTTGAGGCTTTCAAAGAAAGAGAGAGCGAACCAGTCATCGATTTTGAAGCGTTTGTCACATCCCTAAAAAAAGATGGAAAGCTATAGGATCGTTATCAAAAAGTCCGCAGCGAAGGAAATCGAAAGAGTTGATAAAAAAGATAGAATCCGCATCATCGATAAGATTCGAACTTTAGCAGCCGATCCACACCTGGCAGGAAGCAAAAAGCTATCAGGCCAAGAAAAGTATAGAATACGACAAGGTAACTATCGGATTTTATATCAAGTCATCGATCACGAACTCATCATCAATGTTGTGAAGGTTGGACATCGCAGGGATATCTACCGGAAATAATGTGAATCGGGTCCCCGTGACTGACTGAGGAGATCTCTGCCAGCCACAGGCCCCACACCACCCGGCGTGCGGGTCCGCACCGGGCGGTTCCAAGACGACTACGTCGCCTCCGCTTGAGGCGAGTTTCCGTAGGAGGCAACCCAACGGGGCAACCCAACGGAGGCAACCCAACGGGGTCAATACTTTATCCTTGCAGGCAACCCCATGCACATCGGAGGGGAGGCTTACGGAAGCCTCAGTCGCATTTTACGGTAGTTCGGCACATTCAATATCGGCAAAGGCGCCACCCTGTGCATCCAGCCTGAATCTACGTGACATTCGCTCCATTCAATCTACCAACCCGGATCGCAAAGATTAAATATTGACTCTTTTAGTCGAGAGGTGCATCGCGTGCCGGGGACGAGCTTGAAGACTAAAGGCTTGGCGTGATGTCGTAGATTTCGATCAACGCCACTCCTTCGTCGCCGCCGAGACCCCGCACGAGCACTGTCCAACTCCCAGGATCCAATTCTGCAATCCACGAGACTTCCAAGCTTCTTTCTTGGAGAGCAAACGCGCCTGCGGTGACGGCTGCCTTTCGACGAATCGCCGCATCTGCACCGACTCGACTCCAGTCTCCTTCCAGGTCCAGCGAACCTCCATCAGCCGCTACGATCTCGACCATCGGGGCGACCAGAGCGTCGGGAAGACCGAAGCTCCCTAGCGTAGGGCCCACGGCGCAGACGAGCACCTTCCTTGGTCCGTGTCCTCCGACCACCAGGCCGGCAATCATGGGATCAGAGGCCGTGGCGCCCACTCGCGCCCGGGTTGATATATTCGACAGCGCCAATCCTCCCTTGGGCAGTCCTCCTAAATCGTAAACCTCGACCAACGCATTCCCTTCCGCTCCCTCCCGTCCGGAAACCACCGCAGTGTAAAGACCCGGTGGCAGGGTCGTTAAAATAGCGGCATCCGCACTTCCGACCTCCAAGGAAAATGCACCTGCCGTCTTCGAAGCTGCGGTGATTCCCAACGCATCGCCCTCGCTACCCC
Organism: uncultured Opitutaceae bacterium; assembly: GCA_963977295.1. Lineage (GTDB taxonomy): Bacteria > Verrucomicrobiota > Verrucomicrobiia > Opitutales > Opitutaceae > Actomonas. The sequence goes on along the minus strand of CAXBOL010000414.1, from coordinate 566 downwards.
ACCGTTGATTACTGAGCACCATCTCGCCTTCACCATTAAACAGCTCGAGCACCGGATCCTCCAATAAACCGGTCACGCCATAGCGCGCCAGAGTGGGCCCGACCGCCCGCAACAAAACTGGTCGCGTTTCATCTCCCCGCACCACGAAGCCCGCGATCATTTGATTCGCATCGCTTCCGACGTAGGCCCGAGTGGAGATGTTGACCAACTAACCCGACTGCAGGCTCTCGGATTGCAACACCGTCGCATCGTCACCGACCAAGTAGGCCGCCCCGCCAAAAGTTACCCCGCCGCGAAGTGTCACTGAAGTCGGCGAGTTCAGCCCAAGCCATTTACGATCAAGCGCGCGAGTGCGTTCATGGAAGATCGATCCATTTGTGCCGAAGGCAAACGCCCCCCCTTTGGTGGCCAAAATCCCTTCCATCGTCTCGGGCGTTTGGAGGTAGTTAAAAACTCCGGTTTGCGCAGAATACACCTCGTCGCTTCCGTCGGACCCTAGTCCACGAGGATAGATGACGAAACCAGCTTCACCTTTTGCACCAAAGTAGGTTGTGGCACGATCCGCC
>CAXBOL010000413.1:0-5052 GCA_963977295.1 uncultured Opitutaceae bacterium | reverse complement strand
TTCCACTGCCGCGCGAAGCCAATCCCGCTCTCGGCTGTCGTGGCATCCGGCTGTTGCTCGCCCACCCCGAAATACTGCACACCCAGTTGCGAGCCATTCTGCGACTGAGCGCGACTCATCCGGTTTCTCTCTTGCTGCCCATGATGCGCGGAGTGGACGAATTGCGCGCAACCAAAGCCGCTATCGAAAGGGTAAAGTTGGAACTCTCCGCAGCCGGGATGTCTTTCAATCCTGCCATTCCCCTCGGGGCCATGATCGAGACTCCGTCCGCTGCGATCCTCGTCGCGCAACTGGCCGACGAGGTGGATTTCTTTAGCATCGGCACCAACGACCTCGTGCAGTATCTGCTCGCCGCCGACCGAATCAATGGAGAAGCGGATTCCGCCTATGAGCCGCTGCATCCCGCGATTCTGCAGACGCTCGCCATGTTGGCGAAGACCGCGCGAAGCAAAGACAAACCCATTTCTCTGTGCGGTGAAATTGCCAGTGACCCAGTCTACACCGCGTTGCTGATAGGACTGGGATTTCGGTGCTTCAGTGTCAGCCCGGGCCGGTTGCTGGAGATTAAGCATGCCATCCGTTCCACTTATTTGAACGCAGCCAGCGAGTTCGCCTCAGGAGTCCTATCTCTGAATTGCGTCCCAGACATTCGGGCGCAGGTGCAGGCTAATTGGAATCAGCGTCGCCCCGTTTCGTCCCCGGATCTCTCCTCCACGACATCGCCGTCGATTACGTCTCCAGTCGTCATGTCTATCACGAGCTGAGCAGTCTCGGATAAACCCAACTCTCCCGGAAATGGATATCCAGCTAGCACCAACCAACACCATGAAACACGATCAATTGTATCTCATTAAACATGATTTTCAGGATCAGGGCAAAACTTACTTCTGCCCCGGCTGCGCCGAAATAATCGGCCTGCTCGAATATTATCCTGAGCTCAAACGGAACCTCGAAATACACTTCGTGGATTTTGCGCGGCCGCGGCCGGAGCTGGTTGCCTTGCTGGGTGAGGCCAATCAGGGTAGCCCGGTTCTGGTGCTCGCAACCGTGCCGAAAGATCCTCCCGCGCATCTCAAGGTGCAACATGCCCAAGGCCACGCTTTCGTCGCCGACCCACGGAAGATCGGCGAATATCTCGCTCACGTTTACGGGATCGGGTTGCCGCATTGAAACGCGATTCAACCTCACTAAGGTTACGGTCCTGGTTGGAATCATGGACTGAAAAATCGAAGACCCGTTTTGGCGTGTCATCAAGCGCCACTCCGACGAGGAGGAGGAAGGCGATCAAGCTGTCCGCGAAGTGTTCGCTCCATCGAATGGAACCACTCAAATCAATATGACCACATTTCCCCAAATCATTCAGGGCGGCATGGGCGTCGCTATTTCCAACTGGAAGCTCGCCTGGGCCGTGTCGCGTCTCGGTCAATTGGGCGTTGTGTCGGGAACGGGGGTCGAGGCGATCCTCACGCTGCAACTGGGAGATCTTGACGGTGCGGTTCGCCGCGCATTGGCGCATTTTCCTATTCCTGCGATGGTCCAGCGGGTGTTGGCGGACTATTTCATTGAAGGCGGTAAGCCCGAAAGTTCGCCCTTTCGTCTCGTGCCGAAAGCTTCGCTGAAGCCCGGCCCGCGATTGGTGGAACCGGTGGTGCTCGGGGCATTCGTCGAAGTGTTTCTCGCCAAGGAGGGGCATGCAGGTCCGGTGGGCATCAATCTACTCGAGAAAATTCAGCTCCCCACTTTGCCCGCGTTGTTTGGAGCCATGCTCGCAGGAACCGCCTGCGTGCTCATGGGGGCGGGCATCCCGCGCGCGATTCCTGGCGCACTGGACCGGCTGGCAGCGGGTGAACCGGCCGAGTTGAAGATCGACGTTGAAGGCGCGCTGCCCGGCGAAGAATTCGGGTCCACCTTTGATCCCCGGACGTTTTGCGGCGGAATTGCGCCGCAGCTCGAGCGCCCGAAATTTTTCGCGATCGTTTCCTCCGCGACGTTGGCCATCACTCTCGCCCGCAAATCCAATGGGCAGGTGGATGGGTTCATTGTCGAAGGCGAAACCGCTGGCGGTCACAACGCGCCACCGCGCGGCCCCATGCAACTGAGTCCCCGTGGCGAGCCGGTCTATGGCATTCGGGACGTCCCCGAACTGGAAAAAATTCGCGCGCTGGGGCTGCCGTTCTGGCTGGCCGGTTCCTACGGGCAGCAGGGCAAGCTGACCGCAGCGCTGGATCGCGGCGCCGCCGGCATTCAGGTGGGAACCGCCTTCGCGTTCTGTGAGGAATCCGGTCTTCGCCCAGACCTCAAGCGGCAGGCTATCGCGCTTTCCCGCACGGGCCGGGCGGAGCTATTCACCGATCCACAGGCCTCGCCCACCGGGTTTCCCTTCAAGGTGGTGGACATGCCGGGCACACTTTCCGTGCCAAACATCTTCGCGGCCCGCGGGCGCATCTGCGATATTGGGGCCCTCAGGCGACCCTACCGGAAGGCGGATGGCACCGTCGGCTATCGCTGTCTCGCCGAACCGGTTGAAGACTACCTCCGGAAAGGGGGGAACTTGGAGGATACGGTAGGACGTAAGTGCGTCTGCAATGGCCTGTTTGCGACCGCTGGTTTCGCCCAAACAAGGAACGAAACCGGAGAGGAGCCTGCGTTGGTCACCGCAGGTAACGACTTCAGCGAAATCGCCCGTTGGCTCCCCGCGGGATGCGACTCGTACACCGCCGCCGATGTCGTCCGTGGCGTGAACTCACCTCTGTCGACAAGATCGCGGTATTGGTGCAACGAAAGTCGACTGTGATTTATCGTTTTCTCAACTTGGCGTTATTCGCGGCTGCGCTCGTGGTTTCTCCCGTTCGGGCCGAGCCCACATCAGTGCAAACCGCGTGGCGGCTGCTCGACTATATCGCGGTCGATTATCCGGGAGCGGTTCTTGATGGCGCAGTGATCAGCGAGGCAGAGTTTGCGGAGATAACCGAGTTCGCGGCGTCGGCTCACGAGCGGCTCAACGAGCTGCCCGCAGCCAGCGTAAGGGCCGATCTGCTACTCCGGGGAGTCACGCTGCAAACCCTCATTGCGAGCAAAGCGTCCGCCACGATCGTCGCGGCGTCCGCCCGCTCGCTCGCGGCCGATCTTATCAAGGCCTACCCGATCACGCTCGCACCGGGGACGCCGCTCGATTTCGCACGCGGGCAGGGACTCTACACGCAGAACTGCCAGAGCTGCCACGGCGCAAACGGGGACGGCAAAGGTCCAGCTGCCGTTGGGTTGGTTCCGTCGCCGATCGCATTCACTGACAAAAGTCGCGCCCGCGAACGCAGCGTGTTCGCGCTTTATCAGGTGATCGAACAGGGCTGTGGGTAGCGAAAACTCATCGCGAATGGTAATCGTTGATCTACAAAATGTTTTGACCATCCTGTATTTACGATGATCGGAGTGCTTTTTACTGTAATTCAGAGTCTATTTGGAGCTTTCCGACCACGTGGTGACCTGCTGCTTGAGAATTTGGCATTACGTCATCAAATTGCGGTGCTGAGTAGAAACGCCAAGAAGCCCAGATTCAGTAATCCGGATCGGATGCTCTGGATCTTCCTGAGAAGGATTTGGTCTCGTTGGAAGGGAGCATTGGTGATTCTGCAGCCACAGACGGTAGTGGGCTGGCACCGGGCAGTCTTTCGCCTGTTTTGGCGTTGGAAATCGAAGAACGAGGGAAGACCTCCAATTGATCATGAGCTGATCGGATTAATCCGCCGAATGTGGGAAGCCAACCCGACGTGGGGCAGTCCACGGATCCGTGCTGAATTGGCCAAACTGGGGTTGACCGTGTCCGATTCAACAGTCCGAAAGTACCGGCCACGTTTTCGAAGACCTCCTTCGCAGACTTGGAGATCATTCCTCCATAGTCATGCGAAAGGAATTGTTGCGATCGATTTCCTCACCGTACCGACCGCTACATTTCGAATCCTCTACGTCTTCATAGTGTTGGCTCACGACCGTCGTAGAGTTGTGCACTTTTCAGTCACTGATTCACCGACGGCAATTTGGACCGGACAAGAGCTGGTTAACGCATTTCCATTTGAAACGGCACCCCGATTTTTACTGCGAGATCGTGACGGAATTTACGGTAAAGAATTTCAACGCCGGGTCGCGAGTTTAGGTATGGAAGAGAAGCTCATCGCTCCGCGGTCGCCTTGGCAAAATCCGTATGTGGAACGGTTGATTGGCACCCTGAGACGGGAATGTCTGGATCATGTGATTGTAATGAATGAACAGCATTTGCGTCGGGTGATCCGGGATTACCTCGAATATTACCATCAGGATCGAACTCATCGATCATTGGATCAGGACTGCCCGATTTCGAGGCCGGTCGAAGCTGTTGAGCAGGGCAAGATTTGCGAGTTTCCCAAGGTCGGTGGATTGCATCACCGATACGTGCGTCAAGCTGCCTGATTGCCGGGCTGTGACCCCGGCTTCGGGGGTTAATCAGTTCTTTTGGGTAAACGAGCGCGAACTTTCGTTCAGACCAGTCTGGATAGGTTTGGAATTCCGAAAATCACCGTCGTTGGGCAACTCGATCTGGTTGCCGATGATTGCTGAAGTTCGATCAGTATGGGTTTCGGATGAGCTATACGCGGGGAGGGGCAAAAACCCGACTAACAGGAGACCCATTTGGGGTCGCGATTAGTTTTCGCTACCCACAGGTCGTGACTTCCCCCTGTTGTTGCAGGGCATGAATCACGGCGGAGGCCTCGCCGAAACCAAGGTTGGCCGTAAACGTATGACCCGACAACACCGTCCCACCGACTCCCGCCACGGCCAAAGGCGCGGAGCCATCGACGGTGATGCCATTCACGGTCGTGGCCGCGAGGTCCCAATCGACTCCCAGTTTTTGTTCGTCGCGCAACGTGACCTCAACCAGACGCGCTTCGATTTCGACCTGCTGTGAAATTCGTCGATTCACCATATCGATAAATGATCGCAGCACCTGATGCCGTGACCTCGTTGCGGTGATCTGCAGGACGCCGCTGAATCGATTCAGGACCAAGCTTTCGTCATCAT
>CAXBOL010000412.1:0-5072 GCA_963977295.1 uncultured Opitutaceae bacterium | reverse complement strand
GCGTCTTTGATTTTCCGATCAAAGGTGGCCAATTTTAGGTGATTCTGACGGGCGAGTTGGACCAGATAGGCATCGGTCGTTTGCCCGGCGGCTTGAACCCAGGCGGGAAGACGAGGAGAGGGCGCTTCCGCGATGAAACCCGTCGTCGCGGATTTGAGGCGCACCAATGCGGCGGTGGCCATCTTCTTGTCGTAAGCGAATACCTGCATCGATACGCGGATGAATCCCAGTTCGGTCAGGGCACAAGTCCAAAATTGTCGCTCATCCCGCGTTGCGGCCCAGGCATGAAAGGTGGCGTGGTGCGGTGAGTTAGCGTGCTCCCACGCGAGCAGCGCATTGACGTCCAATAAGTGGTTCACGGGAAGTCAGCCAACGCGGCTCGTATATCCTCCTCAGCCACGACGGGCAAAGATTGGGCGGCGTTATAGGGCAGACCGGAAACGGGATGTTTTCGGGGGACAACTTTGGGAGGCGGGGTGGATTCGGTCCCCAGGGCGACTTGGCGCAAGTAGGCGGAGACGGACGTTTTGGCGGCTCGGGCTTTAGCTCGAATTTTTCGTTCGGTTTCGGAATCCACCTTAAAGCTCAACACGGGCATGGTAATAAAGTAATACGAGTTTTGAGGGCGTCAAGTCGGCGGGGGGGGCGGGAGGCGCGGTGGTCCATCAATCCCCGGACGGCCGTGCGGGGTGTCCGACGTATTGCAACTCTTCCTACCAACGTCCCTTAGGAAATAGCCTTTAACGTCAAGACGCGGAGGCGCAGAGATTTAATGTAAGTAAACAAATTGCATCCCTTTGCGTGCTTACTGACTTGGCGATTTTGGTGCGTTAAAAATAGTCTATTTTGATCGGGCTGTTGGTATCAGACCGCACGACGTTGGGAGACGGGGCTGGGGGCGGCCACGCTGCTGGGATCGCGAGCGAGCTCGCTCCTACGGTTTGAATACGAGGGTCGCGAGGGGAAGGGACGTGTGGCTGAGTGCGGTCTGAAGAACCGCACTACGTTGGGGGGGCGTGTCTGAGGGGGCCACTCTGCCGGGATCGCGAGCGAGCTCGCTCCTACGGTTTGAATACGAGGGTCGCGAGGGGGGAGCGACACTCTCTTCAGTGGAGGCCATGCGCTTTTCTTGGATAGCGTGACCGATATGGTCGTGTGCCGGGCTACTCAACCTATCTGCGCGCGGATGGGGCGAATGTTCAAAGTCGAATGTCCAATTTCCAATGACGGTGCAGGGTTGAGCGCGTGGATGCGCGCTACCCGCTACTCGCTACTCGCTACTTTTTGAACACGCGGGTCGTAATGGGAGTCGCGAGGTGGGCGGGAGGGGACGTGTGGCTGAGTGTGGTTGAGTGCGGTCTGAAGAGCCGCACTACGTTGGGGGGACGTAACTGGGGGCTGGATACAAAACTGGCCGCGAGGGGAATCGCGGCCAGGGGGAGAAACGAGGGTCGGGGCGGATTAGCGCGCGACTTTTAGCACGTAGGCGTGTTCACCCGGGGCCGTTTTCGGGAGGGTGACATGGAGGCCTTGGGCGTCCTGGGTCCACTTGACCTCCCCCGCGCCGATCATCGACACGCCCTTGATGCCGGGAAGGGCCTCTTTGGTGAAGGAGCGGACGGTGAACTTGGCACCGTCGCCGGGCCAGGCCAGGATGGTGGCGTAGGTGGTGCTGCCATTGGTGGTGAAGCGCACGTCGTCGGCGTTGAAGTCTTTGCGTTTGCTCTCGGCATCGTTGTGCATCGTGCCGTCCTTCACCTTGGTCGAACCTTCGCCGAATTTGGTCCAGGGGCGGGTGTCGTAAATGGCTTCGCCGTTCTGCTTCAGCCACGTGCCCATTTCGAGTAACATGGCTTGTTCTTGCTCGGGAATGGTGCCGTCGGGTTTGGGTCCGATGTTCAGGAGCATGCAGCCGTTTTTGCTCACGATATCGACGAGGTCGTCGATGAGGGAATTAACCGTCTTGTAGTCGTGGTTGGTGACGTAACCCCAGGAGTTTTTGGAAACAGAAGTGTCGGTTTGCCAGTAGAGTTCACGGATGTCGGCGAGGCCGCCGCGTTCGATATCGAGCACGCCGGCGGTGTCGGGGAAGGATTCGCCGCCAAATTTTTTGTAGTTGATCGCGACCATGTTGGGGAAGGTTTTGCCGCGGTTGTAGTAGTAGGAGGAAAAGGTTTGGAGATGGGAGGAGAAGGCGGGTTGGGCGATCCACCAGTCGAACCAGATCAGCTCGGGTTCAAACTTGTCGACGAGTTCGGCACAGCGCAGGAGCCAGTCATCGAGGAAGGCTTGATCGGGCAGGGTGACGCCGCTTTCGGATTCCTCTTTGTCCCGGGCGGGACCATAGAGTCCGCGGTAGCGGTCGTCCTGCACGTCGGACGGTTGTTTGCGGCCTTCGCCGTAGAACCACCAATGCTCGGCGCGATGGCTGGAGACGCCAAAGTGCAGGCCTTCGGCGCGGATGGTTTTGGAGAGAGCGGCGATGATGTCCTGCTTCGGGCCCATCTCGGACGCGTCCCAATGGGTGTAGTCCGAGTTATACATGGGGAACCCGTCGTGATGCTCGGCGACGGGCACGACGTAACGGGCGCCGGCATCCTTGAAGAGTTTCGCCCACGCCACGGGGTCGAAGTTCTCGGCCTTGAACATCGGGATGAAATCCTTGTAGCCGAATTCCGCCGGCGTGCCGTAGGTGTCGCGATGGTGCTTATCAATCCCGCGACGGCCTTTCTCCGTCTTATACATTTCGCGGGGATACCATTCGTTGCCGAATCCGGGAACCGAATACATGCCCCAGTGGATGAAGATGCCGAACTTGGCGTCCTGATACCAGGCGGGGATTTCGTAGTTGGCGAGGGAGGACCACTTGGCTTCGAAGGGGCCGGTGTTGGCGACCTGGCGAATCTCGGCCAGCTTCATCGCGATGGCCGCATCGGGCGCGGGAGATCCGGCGGAGACGAAGGGCGCGGCGATGACGGCGAGCGCAATGGTGAGGGATTGGAGGTTGGGATTCATAATTGGGAGATTGGTTGGAGCGGAGAGGCAGAAATTTTTCTTTTAACCACGAAACACACGAAACGGTGAGGCAGATGGCTGAGAGGCAGGGCTGTTTTTAACCATCCCGCAGGGCGGGAGACACGAATGTCCCGCAGAGCGGGATACCGACTACGCGATGGAACCGAGTAGGATGGAGTTGTTTTAGTGGGATTGAATCCGTGTAGTCTGTGCAATCTGTGGTTTCCAAATTCGGGATACGGCGGCGGAGAGGATTAGTCTTTGGTGAGGCGGACGAGGAGGATGCGCATCTGGTAGGGTTGCGGGGTGAACAGGCGGTTCCATTGTTCGACCGGTTCGGATGTTTCTTTGGAGTAATTGCCGGTGAGGGGATCGAACCAGCGGTAGTGGAGGGTGCCGGTTTCGTAACCTTTCTGGCGGCGCACCACGATGGCGTCGTATTCCTCCGGGAGATAGAAGAGGAAGACGTTGTCTTGATTGGATAGGCAGAATCCGGCACTGGACGCATCGTTGGTGACTTCGAGTGCGTCGACGTTTTGCTCGGCGATGAAGTCGGCGAGATGACGGTAGTAGTCGAGTCGGGGTTGATCGGCGGCGGGCAGGTTCTCGATGTCGTGAATCACGACGTTCCACGAGGTGTCCTGCCAGTAGTGGGTGAGGGAGACGCCGGCGAAGAGGATTTTGTAGGCGCGTTCCAGGTTGGAGAGCGGGGTGAGGTAACTGCCGGTGAAGACGTGGTAGGGCCCTTTTTCGTAGCCACCGTGTTCGATGTTGAACACCGGCATGGCGGGGGGTTTTTCCACGATGTCCCGCATGGCGCTCCAGATTTCACTCTTCCAATTTTGGACCGAGATGAAGTCAACGGTCTCCGGATATTGGTGACAGTAGCCGTAGTCGTGCACGGTAACGAGGCGATCATAGGCATCCAGAGCGCGGAGACGATCGATGCGATTGACGATGTAGGACTTGTCGTTGTGACCGTAGCCGGTGGCTTCCTTGGAGATGTCCCAGATGAGGTTGGAGTAGGCCTGATAGCGTTTGACGACGTAGTCGAAGTAGAGGTTGTCGGCGTCGGAAAGCGCGTCCGGCCAAGCGACTTGTTTGTTCCACACGTAGATCATCAGATGCGCGATGATGCCCTGTTCATCGAGGTGGGTGATGACCCGGTCGAGTCGTTGGAAAAACTCGACGTTGAGGGTCGAAAAATCGGGGTTGGTGTTGTCCCCGGCGTAGGGAAAGACCCGCGGTTTGCCGTAGTCGTAGCGCACGTCGAGTTTCGGGTCGCGCGGCCAGTTTACGTCGTAGGCAAACACGTTCATGACGACCTGATTGAACCCGTTGTCCCGAATATGGCGGGTGAGCTGACGGGTGCGCGGAATGTCGGCGGGGTTTTCGGCGTCGATGGCAAAGAGCCAGTCCACTTCGAAGGCGAGGGGGAAATAACCGGTGCCGTCGGCATAGGCGAACTTGCGTGGGTCGCGGGCACTGATGCCCACCGGGCCGCGCTGGTGGGCCGGGGCGGCGGAGGCGTGCACGGTTCCTTTTTGCTGATGGAGCTGAGGCAGTGAGGACGACGTGAGGTAAGTCCAGTGACCGGACTTCGGCGGGGCGAAGCGAATGACAAAGTGGTCGCCGCCGTCGTAGAAGCCGGGGACGGTCAGCGTGCTCGAATCGGGGCCGGAGAACGTGGCGGTGAACTCAACTTCGAATTCGGTCCCGGCCGGGGCGGGCGCGTGGAAAACGAGATCGGTGGGCACCCATTGCGAAGCGTGGAAGGGGGCGGCGACGGTGGAATTCGCGGTGGCTAGAGTAACCACGAATAGGGCGAGTATACGGAACAGGGAGGGAGTTTTATTCACGGAGAAAGGTGAGATTGAGGACCGTGAGGCAGGTCTCTATTTTAACCACAGATGGACACAGATAAACCCAGATGGCTGACGCACGGTGGGAGGGGCTTTGTTCTCACTCTTTCCTCTTTTTGAAAAAGCGGCGGAGTTGGATTCAGTGCGCAACGGTAGTGAAGCCATCTGGGTCCATCTGTGGTTAAGAAACGGCGG
>CAXBOL010000411.1:0-5093 GCA_963977295.1 uncultured Opitutaceae bacterium | reverse complement strand
CACTGGGATAATCTAACGTATTTTCCCGAATAAAGATGCGAAATTCCCCCTCGCCAGAAATCGGCGTTGGCGTCACGAACGTGCCAAAAACCGAATTAGTCAGCGTGCCTGAATCACCCGTCTTTAGAATCACTGTAACCGGCAGCGACACGTAACCTCGACCGGACGCGGGACTTCCCACGCCCCTGACAAAATTCGGGAAAAACGTGCCGTTCGAGTCGTTCATCACATGCAACAAATAGCCTCCAAAAAAGGGCGCCATATCCCACGTCTTGCCGAATTCATAGAACTCTGGATTCCGCGCTGTCGTCGCCCCGAATAGGGCGTGGTAAACCACCGCACTTTCACCGGGCCCAATCGCCGCGGAGGACATCACCTCACCCGCCGCGGTTCTAAATGTCGCCCACCGACCTTCGCTTGGGTTAAACGTCAAAACGGGCGTTTGGGCCTTCCCTAGCCCCACGAATACAAACCCTAAGATTAGAATCAATAGACGACAAATCACACCGTTCACCAACCAAACAACTGGCACCCACATCAACGCATTTCGAACAAACTAGGGTTTAGTCCTTATTCCGCATTTCGCCGAAACCAACTGCACTGCCCCACCAATCAACGCAGTGACGTCCTCAGAGTCCACACCTCCCCGTTGACGCTAAACTTTCCACGCCTGAAACTCGCCTCATGCCTGCCACCATCACCGTCACCTATTACGTCGAAATCATGTCCTCCTGGTGCCATTGGGCCGAACCCGCTTGGACTGAGCTCAGGAATCGGTTCGAAGGTCAGGTCGATTTCCCGTCTCCACGACGCAATGCAACTGGTTCTATCAGCGCAGCGGGACCGTCGTGAACTCCCCCTACCGTCTCAACTCCGGGTGGTTTGACGCCAGTCTCGCGGGGCACTACGAGGCCCCCAACTGGATTGCGGAAGCTGGTCGCGACTTTCTCGGGGAATCGGACGAACGCATTCGACTGGCGCTGACCCGCGCCGCGGTGCTCGACGGTCAAAAAGTCGGGGATCTTTCCAACGCCGCCCAAATCGCCTCAACCGCCACGGGCGTGCCTGCAGAGCAACTCCTGGCTGCCGCCAAATCCGACCCCGTCCAAGCTCGCGTCGCTGCCTCCACCGCCGCCTTTTTTGCGCATCAACTGACCCAACGCCCCTCTTTCGTCATCGAAAGCAACATCGGCGACAAAGCCATCTTCTCCGGCACTCATCGATCTGCGCCGATTGCCGCCGCGATCGAGGATATGCTGATGGACTCGGCGCGCTACGCCTCCCACGCCGCCCACCACTCTCCCCTTCCGCAAGTTTAGGCAACCGATTCCAATCCGGCGGGTTCCGAATCAACAAAAACCGTAAAACACATTTGAATGCGCCACCGGATTCGTTACCTTGAACCTATCTAAGGTCCGGTTAGCTCCGCCGATCGGACACTTCTCAAACCCTCGATTAGGAGAACCCATGTCCAACGCTAAACTCTCGCCTGTTATTTCACCTTTATCCTGGCGTCGACTAGGCCTGTCTTTGATTGCGGCCATCGGCGTGCTTAGCCTCCCTCTCTCGGCCCAAGAGGCCGACGAAAAACCCTCCAACGTCACTGTCGTGCGCGCCGGCGACGACTCGGTTGTGACCATATCCACTCAGGGCAATGTGAGCATCGTCATCCCACGTGCCCCGACCTCTTCGAGTGGCGCGAAATTAAAAATCGTTAACTGACTCGTAGCGGCAACGCTTGGACCGCCAAAATTGATCACGATGCTGCCGAGTCCCTCCTCGTCGCTAACGCGATTAAAGCCGAATTTCCCGGTGCGGCCGCCGGGGGCAAGGATCTTCAAGTCGGGTTCATCCGCGAACAGTTCCAATCTCAAATGAGCTCACTCGCGCCCCTCATCGGATCCGACCCCTTGTTTTACGATGCCCCCAAGGCTCCGGCTCCGCTCGATATGCCAAGTTCGCTGAATGACCCAGCCGTTGCCGCCAGCTTTGCGATGGCCGCCCGTCGTTACGACGAACAACTGTCCGCCTACTACAATCAACTCGTCGCCGAACACGCCGGATCGAGCTCCCTCTGGAGCGACCTCAAGACCGCAGGACGCGTAAGCGACTGGTCCGCTTCCGCAATCGCAGCGCAAGACAACGCCTACAAGGCCTTGATGAAGACCAAGAACGAGGTGCAGGCCAAACAGACTGCAGCCCGCAAGAAAGCGACCGACTTGATCAACGCGTGGAACTCCGCTCACAGCGACCAATCCGTTGATCTGAACTACCGCGACGACTCGTGATTGGATCGCGACCGTTCAAAACCTTCACCTCCGTCTTGGCCGACGGAGGTTTTTTTGCGCCTAAAATTAGACGACTCACCTCGCACCAACTTCCGCATGGAGCTCCTCTGATTTGATCCGCCCATGGGGATCTGATCAGTCGACCGATGTGATCAGAGCAACGCCTCGCGTAAGTCGAGCGTTCCTTGTTCCGGTCCCATCACCAACAAGAGATCACCATCGAGCAAACACTCGTCGGGTGACGGTCCCGTAATGCGAGCGTCCTCTCGCTGCAACCCGATCACACTGACGCCATACTTTTTCCTCAATTCGGCTTCTCTCAATGTCAGACCGCACAACGCCGAACCGCCGGTCACCAACATACGGGCAAACTGATGCGGCAGTTCTTCGTGAACGTGCACGCTCCCATCACCCAGAGCCCGCAGCACCTTTTCAGCAGCCTGCAATTGAGCGGCCTCAGCGACCAAGAGCAGTTTGTCATCAGGCGAAAGCGGCAGATCAGGGGGCACGATATAATGCGTGACCCCTCCACGCTGCACCGCCACCACCGTCGCACCGGTGGAACTCCGCAGCTCCAATTGCCGAATGGTCTTGCCCACTACTGCCCCAGCGGCGGGAACCTCAACCTCCAACAATTCCACCGGCCAAGGATGCTTGCGGGTCATTGCGCCAATTGCGTCTTCCACCGCCGAGCGAGCCCCACTTCGAGCTACGTCAGCCAACGAAGAGACCACGGCATACTCCAACTGACTCTGCAATTTCACCGCCCGCTTCCAACCCAGGACCAACATAATCGCGATCGCCAAAACAAAAATCGTGAACGATGCCCCCGTCGGAAAATAGCGCGAACACGCGATGGAAAACAAACTTACGAAACCCAGCACGATCAGCGAGAACGCCCCCATTCGCAGCACCGCCTGCGCTGGCCCCTGAGCCATGAAGCGCAACGCTGGGCGGGATACCGCGATCTCGGCCATCGTCAAGGTCACCACGTCCAGACTCCGCAAAATATCGACCAAAAACGGAATCGAGGCGAGAGCCGCGGCCACCCAAACAAGCTGCTGCAACAGCTGATCCTCCAGCAAGCTCGCGCCCAGCGACGCCACGATGATGAGTGCACTCAACAACAAAAAGTCGATCCCCACCCGCACCAACGGCCGTTTCACCACCCGCAAGAAAGAGCTCGATCTTAACGTGAGCCGCACCGCCTCCACCCAGTTGAGATAAACCTTCAGCGCCGTGTGCACCCCTTGGTGAGAGCTGCGATTCGCCGTCGAAATCACCCAGTCGCAGACCCCAAACGCCACCGGCGTCAGCATGATACTCAACACCGCGACGCCCGTGGTCACCGCCTTCAGGGCCGGATTTGTGAGCCCTAAACTCAAAGCCAACGCCGCGATGACAAAACCAAATTCACCGATTTGCACTTTCGCCATCGACGCTCTGACCGCCACCGCCGGGGGCACTGCCGCCAGCACAAATCCCAACCAGCACGCCGCAAACTTCCCCGTCATCATGATCAACGTCACCAGCACAATCGGCCCCGCCTGAGCCCACAATGCAGCGGGGTCAATCAGGGTGCCAATCGTCACAAAGAACAACGCCGAGAAAAAGTCCCGCAACGGCGCCGTCACGCCCTCGATTTCGTGTGCCACCGCGCTGCGGGAAAAAATTGCCCCCGCCAGAAAACTCCCCAGCGCCAACGAGAAATCGGCCTTCTCGGCCAGCAAGCTCACCGCAAAAATCACCCCGACTACAAATAGCGTCAATGTCTCCGCATTCCCAATACGATCTAAAAACTTGATCGCCGGAGGCGCCACTAACTTTCCGATCAGAAACACGGCGACCACAAAGATTCCGACGAAGAACGTCGTTTGCCCGACCGCCGCAAAATCCAGCTGACCCGACACTCCCACACCCGCCAAGACCACCAACAACACGATGGCCAAAATATCCTCCAAGATCAGCCCCCCCGCCGTCAGTTGCGCATAGGGACGGTTCATATCTCCCCGCTCTCCGATCAACTTGAAACACACCATCGATGAGCTGATCGCCAAAATCCCCCCCAGAAAAAGTCCCTCCACCGCACTCCAGCCCAACCACTGCCCCACCGTCGTGCCAATGAGCATCATCAACGCCGTCTGTAAGGCCAACGCCAATACAGAGGCCGCTGCCACTGGTCGCAGTTTCCCGAGGTCAAATTCCAAGCCGATGTAAAACATCAGGAACAACACCCCCAGTTCGCTCAACTGCCCAAGATTCGCCGAATCGCTGATCGGTGTCGAAGGCAGCAAATGAGGCCCCAATA
This sequence comes from uncultured Opitutaceae bacterium, assembly GCA_963977295.1. Taxonomy (GTDB): domain Bacteria; phylum Verrucomicrobiota; class Verrucomicrobiia; order Opitutales; family Opitutaceae; genus Actomonas. The sequence goes on along the minus strand of CAXBOL010000411.1, from coordinate 497 downwards.
ACAACCCCGCCGCCAGATAGCCGATAATCGCAGGCTGTTTCATGCGACGAAACAGGATCGACGCGATCGCCGCCGCCGCCATCAACCAGCCCAGATCGTGCAACAAATGTGATGATTCCTCCATTACTTCAATCCTACGAGGGCGACCACTGGGGACAAAACGAATTCCGTAAAAAATTTTGCGCAGAGGCGAATTACCCATTTCGAGTCTTGACGCCAACGCGCTCAGTTGGCCCATTCGGCGCTCACTCATGTCCTTGTTTACCAAGAAATCCGCGGTCTCCTCCGTCCTCGCAATTAGCGTGGCCGTAGTCGCCATTGTGTCCGTAACGGACGCACCGCGGGAAGCATAAGTGACTTAAACTTTGCCCCCTCCGGTGCCACACCGGAGGGGGATTTTTTTTATCCTCGGCCGGTCAGACCACTCAAGGGGGGCTTCAATAATCAGCCCGACCCGATCATGACCCACCCAACTACACCTCCGCAGGAACCTCCAC
>CAXBOL010000410.1:0-5109 GCA_963977295.1 uncultured Opitutaceae bacterium | reverse complement strand
GCTCCCGACCCCGGAACGTGATCGTGCGAAAATCGCCTTGGGGAAACGCCGCCTTCAACGTGTCGCGAAACGCCGCTACCGGAGCAACCGGTCCCTCCCTCGGTTCGACGACCTGACGATACGCCACCACCCGCATTTCCGGCGCAAACGTCAGCACCGCACCCGACAACACAACCACCAACAACACGGCGCCCGCCGCGATCCCCAGCCACTGATGTCCCAGATAAAGTGCACGCCCCAGTTTCATGATTCCGCCTTGTTAGTCCTGTAACCACCGCCCGCTCGCAACCTTCTATTCCGCCGACTTTACAAGATCCCTATCCGCATTGGAAAGTCGGCAGACTTCCCGCCCACACCCGCCTCATCCGGGCCCATGCAGTTAAACCATCCCGCAGAGCAGGTTGACGCTCATGCGCCCGGCGGGACGAATGAAAACCAATCCAAAATGGAATGAGTTAGAATCCACCAAACAGGGGGTCGTTTGCCCCAACTCATGCAGGAACTCAAACTCCCAGTTAGGGTTTCTCTGCGGAATCTTTCCAGTTCTATCCCATGCAAAATGTTTCCGTGCGTAGTCGGTAGACGGAGCCTTTCGTGTTCATTCGTGGTTTAATTGCATGGTTTACCCCGCAAAATGGACGACCTCCGCGTCTCCCTCAACTCACATGATCGGCGTGAACACCGCGCCCACCGTTTTGTAAAAACGCGTAAGGATTCCCTTCGACGACACCGCCGAATCCGCCCCCGGAAAATCTCCCACTTCTCGATAGCGCTGATAGAATTCCGGATGCCCGGGGGGCACGGGTTCCGCCCCGGGTCGCAATTCAAAGCTGCTCGAATTCTGAATCGGCCAGACGTCGATGGGACTCAACGAAACCACTTCATCGACCAGCGAATTCAAGACGCTCAACCCCAGCGGAAACTCGCGTTGCGCAATCACCCAACTGTTGCCGGGCGCCATGTCGCGCTCGATCTGGGTTCGCAGTTCCCGGGCAAAGGCTTCGTCGTGAATCAGCAAACCGACCTCCGTATTCAGACTCACCGAACGCGGATCCAGATTGTAGGACCCCACAAACGATACTCGATCGTCGATGACCAGCGACTTAGCGTGCAGACACAAAAACGGGGGCTTACGTAGGTCGGTTTTTTTCGCCTTCTCCGCCAACGCATCAAACTCGGGAAAGAGTGACGGCAATGAATCCGGATGCGGTTTAAACTCGTAAATCTGCAATCCCAACTTGCCCACATAATCGCTGCGCAACCGGTAATTGGCCGAGTAGGCCATGATGTTATCCGTCGAAGCGTAACTGTTGGTCGAAACCTTGATCCGCAACTCCGGGTAGTCCCGCATCAAGCTCTTGGCCATCCGGCGCGCCTTCGGACTCAGGATCAAATAAGGGGACTGCACGATCACCTCTCGACGCGCCTGTTCAACTGCTGGCGCAACTCCACCGTGGTGCGCGAATCACTGGAGCGGAAGCCCCGACCCTTGCCGGGGTCATCGTGCACAAACCGGGCTCGATCGACCTCCCTCAGCCGATCCCAAAACCGCGCCCGCATCAGATCCGGATCATCGGCTTCGCGATTCATGGCGTCAAAAAATCCCCCAAACTCATAGTCCGCCCGACTCTCATAGTGCGGAAAATCTCCCGCCGCGATGACCGCTGCCACGTCCTTCAGATCGACACTCGCAACCGTGTGCTTAAAATCCCAATACTCGACGAATGACGCGTCCGCTGCGGCCGCCACGGGCCCCACCGCCAACACATCCCGGTCGCGGAAATTCATGCCAGTCGAGTGGTTGAAATACGTGTTCTCGATATTGCGCCCACCCGTCAGCATGACCTGCCCATCCACCACCATGAGTTTGTTGTGCATGCGCTGATTGATGCCGTGAAACCCGAAGGCGGCAGAAGTGATCTTTTGCCACAGCGGCGGATTCAGGCGCTCCATGATCGGCCGGTAATGACGCACTTCCAAATTCGGATTCACTGTCGCGAGAAACGCCCCCACTTCCGGATTTTTGTCCGATACCATGTGGTCGGCGATGATGCGCACCCGCACCCCGCGGCGCGCGGCTTCGACCAATTCACAAATCATCAAGCGGCCGCATTCGTCGTTGGTCCAAATAAACGTCTGCAGATCGATGGACCGTTGCGCCTGCCGAATCAAATGCACCCGCAGCAATAGCGCGTCATACCCATTTTCGATGCTGAGCACTTGATTGCCGAGTTCCGGGTTCCCGGACGTTGCGGCGGACAAGATTCGCGTGACAGTCGTAGCCATGAGATCTCTCCCACGCTCCGCCTGCACGTTCGGGAAAAACCCCAGCAATACCGTCGCCAAAGCCAACCCCATCCGAGCCCGGGTCCATCGTCGAACCTTCGTCGTATCTGTGCGAATCAACGTCATGCCTCGCAGCTGAATTTCCCCCGAAGGTAATCGCAATCGTGAAACCCGTGCGTCTCGCAACTACCCCGACACAACATCATTTAATACCAGCGGGGACTTTCTGAGCAGGCTCCATACTTTTTGAGGATACAGATTTCTTTCCCGAAAACTTGAATGCGCAAAAATGGGGTTCAGGAAGGAAGCTCCTTCCAATTCACTGAATGCCTAACACTGCAGCCTTCAAAAATTTATCTAAAATAAACAATCTTTTCGAATTACTTATTGAATCATCGATTGCAAAACCCAGATTTGTTTCAATCCCACAGGGGATTTAAAGAGGAATTATCCCGGACAACTAAACCAACCCATCCTCAACAGCCCAGAAAACTAACAGACAACGACTCCAAAACGGAACGACCCCACCAACGATCAGGGAGGTGAGGTCGAGCCAAAAGCTTCAAGGAATAGAGACCAAAAGAAGCAACAGGTTGAGGGAGGAAAAGCGCGTCAATGCGTGCGGAGCAAGACCATAAATTCAGTCAGGACTGAATCAACCCGGTAGCCCTCTCCCTCGGCCTTTTGATCCTCCAGCTAGTCTGGAAGGAACCGCAGTGAACTTAAACTCAATGGCCGCGTAAGTGCGGCAAGGCCCTAGCTACTCATGATTTACATATCATTACTACAATTCGTAGGATTCGCAATCGCGAGTCCCACTGGACGGAAATCTATCGTTCGGAGTCTCAAGAGACCCCGGAAAAACTTCGTTCCACCATACGGTCCCTTCAAGGGAACAGCACTCAACTTCATCCGAAGCGGCGGTAGTCACTCAACAGCGGTGTTTGACCGCATCGCTGATCTGAAGAGTCGAAAGGGAAGGGAAGGAAACATGACCAATTGGAGTGTTTCTGCACTAGCCCTTGAGCACACTATTCAAAGCGCCTCACTGTTCAAGGACTGGGGCCTGACGGTAGCTCGACTTAACCCCGAGAGAGGCAAAAATTTAATGCTCAAGGGACTTCAAATCTCAATGAATCCCAATGCTGAGTTGTTGGGATCAAGAATGGGTCGTCCCTTAGCTGGCGCACTTCGAATCTACCCACATAAAAATCCGACAACAAGAATTGGGAAACGTGGTGCTGAGATTATGGCCGCACTTCTTTATTTGTGGTTAGTCGATACAAGTAACGGTAGCCCGATGCCCGATTCTGGTTGTTGCTTGGTTTTCGAAGTTTTCGATCAACGACTAACTCCCGCCCCACTAGAGATAGATCCCATGCTTCGTTTTTTGAAGATAACTGCGGATGAATTGGAGCGGCTTTGGAACGAAGACCAAGAAGCAGCATAGGATCGGATCAGACACCTTGGAACCGTCGGCCGCACCAGTGAAGAGTTCTCCAGTGGTGCGGCCCTAGCCAGTCACTGAACACGGAAACGTGTAACTCAGAATCCCATCCCCTGCCTGTTAACATAAAATGGCTGGGCACGAATTAGGTAACAAACCAACCCCATAGCAGGGTCAGAGCACACATGGTTGACCAATTGATCTGGAATTTATTGTCATTGAGCGGACTCGTTATCTGAGCGGCTCGTTACAAATAAAACGTGATTAGCTAACTGCACTTCTTGGCTCTGCCGAACGTCAATCCCAAGCCACTCGCAACCACTGCAAATTAAACTAAACCCATCTTCAAATTTGATGGAGAAGCACGGCCGGCTGAAAAAAGCCACCGTGTAGGAATCGGACTTTGTGATTGTGGCCGAGGTCGCTGACCTCGGAGCAGGCTGACGACCCACCCCCGTCTCCAACAACCTTGACGATAGGTTTTCGGAAACATGTGTTTCCCCGCCTATCACCTCGTTTCACGGTTGATCCAAATGCAGTGCCTCGGCTCCATGTTGCCTCGCCGCATGAATGTTTCCACTGAACCCGTTTACCAACGCTGGGCTGGACTCCTTGTCCTGTTGGCTCCGGCCGTCGCCGCAGTGGTCTTTGTGCAGCTCTTCGCCAGCAGCTTGCCCCTCACCGACGAGTGGAACTACGTGCATGCCATCCGGGAGATGGACTCACTGCGCTTCGACTCCCTCGCTCACCTTGGCGAGGCATTCCGGCACTACCCGCTCAAACACAACGAGCATTTTGTCGTCACCCCGTTCCCGCTTTATTGGCCGCTCGCCGAGTGGAGTCATTTCGACAGCCGTTACGTCATCGGCCTGACGTTGCTCATTTTTGGTGCTCAAGCCTGGATCATGCGGCAGCGACTATTGCGCTCACCGTGGGCCCTAATCCCCGTAACCATCATCGTCTTCAGTAGTGCCCACTACATGGAATTCCTTTGGGGGTGGCAAATCACGCTGGGCTTTTCGGTGGTGCTCCCTCTCTTAGGACTAGCGATCATTGACCGCATCCCGACGGAAGCCTCCTGGCCCCGCTACCTCCGCTTAATCTTCGGCGGCCTCACCTGCATCACCTTGGGGCTTTTTTCGTCGGCCGGAGGATTCTTTGGGTTTCCCGCCGCCCTCGTTTTGATCGCCCTGAAACCCGGTAATTGGCGGCTGCGAGTCGGATCCGGCCTCGTCATCGCCTTGGTTGGCTTCGGCCTCTACCGGGGATTTATGGCGGTCGGCCCGGCCGATCCCTCCTTGGGTCTTCGCGAATTCTGGTATGTGCTCACCGCCATCGGCGCCACGCTGTGGGGCTCGCCGGTTGGCCTGTTCGAA
>CAXBOL010000409.1:0-5115 GCA_963977295.1 uncultured Opitutaceae bacterium | reverse complement strand
CGTTGGGGCTGACGCTGGATTCTGCGCGTGTCTAGCCTCGGGGTATTGAACTTTGTGGTTGTAGCCGGGGTCGCTGACCCCGGAGCAGGCCGACGGAGCACACTGGGGTTAGCGACCCATAAGCGCTAACTTAAAGGTAAAGGTAGTATTGCCGGGGTAATACGAGGGTGTGCGGTTTGGGTTGTGGCCGGGTTCGGTGAGCCCGGAGGTTGAGGAGCGGGTCGCGCCCCCGAACGACCGGGGTCAGCGATCCCGGCTACAGGTTTTCTGAAAATGCTCCAGCTGCGCAAAACTTGTCCCATCTGCCGAAACGGCGGCAACGATTCACCCCTGGCTGGTGGCAGCTCACCCCGTTTGTGCGACAACTGGCCACTCGGGGATTCCGCACTTGCGCAAGGAATGCGTAGCTCCCGCAGCGATATCAGCCTGTCTCTGTGACGGACGCGAGGTGTCGTTGCCCCCATCTCCCCATGCCCAGCCCCATGTTAAATTTTCGCCGTCTGCTCCTGCTCATCGTCTCGGTCTACACCACGACCCACTGCCTCGTGGCCAAGGACAATCCCGTCATCTTCTGGAACGAACAAGCCCTCAATGCGACTCGTCTCGCTCGCAATCCGCCTCCTGTGAGTGCCCTGTGGTTTGGGTCCTATCACGCCGCGATTGCCGACACGGTGAACGGCATCGAGGGACGATGGGCTCCGTGGCTGGTCGACGAAAAAGCTCCCGCCGGCGCCAACCTCGACGCCGCCATCGCCAGTGCCGCGCGCACCATACTGCGCCAGATCTGGGGACAACAGGCCAATCCCCGTATCTTTGACGTCGCCTACGAAGACTCTCTCGCGGAGATCCCGGATGGATCAGCCAAGGATGCCGGTATCGCGTGGGGTAAACATGTTGCCGACAAAGTGCTTTTTGATCGCTCGATGAGCGGCTTCAAGGTCGCGCCGAAATACCTACCCAGCGACGCGCCCGGCAAGTGGCGTCCCACCGCCCCCGATTTCCGCTCGGGCGTTACGCCGCAGATGGCCACGACCCACCCCTTTGTGCTGCAATCACCGCAGCAATTCCGGGCGCCGCCTCCGCCCGCCGTCGAGTCGAGGGCCTATGCCGACGAATTGACCTACGTGATGCGGGTTGGTCGTCGCGACGACGCCGACCGCTCCGAATACGATACGCTCAGTGTGCCGTTCTGGGCCGACGGTTTGGGCACCAGTGGTCCCTCCGGCCACTGGAATATGATCGTGATGAACATCGCCCGTGAACGCCAATTGCCGACGATTGAATGTGCCCGCCTCTTCGCGCTGCTCAACTTCGCCGCCGCCGATGGCTTCATCACCGCCTGGGACTCCAAATATCACTACAACACCGCGCGACCCGAGACCGATGCCCGGGAGCTCACGCCGGAAATCAACCCCTACTTCAAGCCCGATCCCGACTTCATCCCGAGCATGGCGTCGCTGCCGTTCCCGTCCTACATCTCGGCCCACATGACCTTCACCTCCGCGGCCGTGCAAGTGCTGGAACGTTACTTCGGCACCGACACCGTGGCCTTCAGCGTCGCCTCGGATGGTCTCCCCGGGGTCGTGCGGCACTACTCCACCTTATCGGCCGCTCGCGAAGAAGTCGGCCAAAGCCGCATCTATGGCGGTATCCATTTCCGCATGGACGTCGAAGCAGCCCGCACCGCCGGCATGGCGGTGGGTGATTGGGTCTTTGACCATGCCCTGCGACCCGTGCGCTGAACGCCTGACCATGACCACATCCGCTTCATCACCCTCATTTCTCCGCCCCGACAACGAGAACACCATCCTGCTGTGGATTCTACGCGTAGGCGTTGCCGGCTGTTTTATCGGCCACGGTGCTTTTGGTATCATCACAAAAGCCGGATGGTTGCCCTATTTTGCGGTCGCGGGCATCCCGGAATCCGTGGCGTGGAAACTCATGCCCATCGTCGGCATCATGGATATCCTCATGGGGATTTGTGCCCTGGTTCGACCGTGTCGCGGGCTGTTGCTTTGGGCCGGAATGTGGGCGACCTGGACGGCGTTGCTGCGACCCTTGTCCGGCGAGCCCTTTTGGGAGACGCTGGAACGCGCGGGCAACTACGGGGTGCCGTTCGCGTTTTTGTTGGTGGTGGGATTCAACGGACCGCTCTGGGAAAAATTGCCCAGTCGCTGGCCGTCGCTCGACGAGGAAGGCACGCGCACTCGGCTCGCCTGGGCGTTACGGATCACCACGGCAATGCTGCTAGTGGGCCATGCCGGCTTGGGACTGTTCAGTCGTAAAATGGGGCTCGCTCATCACTATGAGGCCTTGGGACTTTTCGGCGGTATTACGCCTGCCGTGGGCGCATTTGAAATGTTCCTGGCGGCGATTGTCCTGCTCCGCCCCTCGCCGGCTTTCTTGGTGGGAGTTGCGGCGTGGAAGTTAGGCACCGAATCATTGTTCCTCGTGGCCGGCTCGCCCATTTGGGAGGTGATCGAGCGCTTTGGCAGCTATACCGCGCCGCTCGCCCTCGCGGTGCTCATGCGGCGGGACTTTTCCCGCCACGCCACCCGTTCTCTGCAAACGGCCTGAAATTCCCCGTTCACATTCAAGTGTTCCATGGGATCCAAGATCGACGGAACGACGCCCTGACAACGGGTCGAAGGCATCGGATAAGGATCAATCCGCCGGAATAAGCGCCATGCCAGCCTGACCCTCCGGAACGCCCCAGGCCAAACCGGGGCCGTTGAGTTGCCCGTCTAAACGAGGAAACCCGGAAACCTTGAGGGGCATGGAGGACCGAACCGAAACGCCCACTAAAATCATGGATCATGGGGTCTGACCTCATTTCGGATCCAAACCCACGAGCCCAGAACGCGCCACACTTCGAAGGGCTCCGTCTAGGCAGTAAACCCTAGGAACCAGTCCTCGACTCCGTGATCGGACCCCGACAGATTCTCCCCGTTTTCGAGAATAACGATGCAAACGACCCCACTATTTCGACAAAAAAGGCCACCGATCACCGTAGTTTTGGTGAGCCACAACGTCACACAAACGACAAAAAAATCCGGCGAATGTCCAATTTTTTGTGCATTTGCCCCCATTAGTGCACAACTTATTGTGCCTATATAACGTTGGGCAAATGAAATGAAAACGAGAGCAGAGAACCTGTGGGAAACGCTTAAGACGACTAACGATTGGATCAAAGTCTCCGACGCCAAAGCTGTAGCAATTATCAGCCTTCAAAGTGTTTTTCTTGGATTTCTTTTATCACAATCGATCGATGAAAAGTTCGAGCAAGCAAACTGGTGGTTTTCTTACACCATATTAGTGTGTGCGATAATTTTAAATGGAATCTCTATTGCTTACTCATTTTGTTGCGTGAATCCAAGGCTAAGGCTGATTGGTGGCATTTCTCCGATCTACTTTGGAACAATCGCTGAGAAGTTCAATAATTCAGCAGCGTATAAACGTTTCTTTAGCGAAAAGTTTGATAGTGAAAGTGAAATCGAGGAGGAGCTTGCCGGGCAAGTCTACGTCAATTCAACAATAGCATGGAGGAAGTTTAAGAATGTTGCCTATTCGATTCGTTCCCTTGTTGCCTCGTTAGCCCTTTGGGGCGTATACATTCTCGTTTTGATTTTTACATGAAAGCCAGTCACAAACCATTTAATCACGAGGACAGCAGCAGGAGAATTAAGGAGATTCTCGATTCAAGCGACGTAAATTACGAAGAGGTCGACTCAATACCATCGAGAGATAAACTCACCTTCACGAATGGGTTCTATGTGAATTGCGGCGCAATGTTTGTCGATATTCGAGGCTCGAGCGAATTGCCCAATAAGCATAAGCGACCAAGACTCGCAAGAATCTACAGGAGTTATTTATCAGAACTCGTCGCAGCATTCAGTAGTGGCGGGAAAGTATGTGAAGTTAATATTGAAGGGGATTGCGTATGGGGAATCTATGATTGCCCTTATAAGCCGGATATCGATGACCTATTTTCGACTGCTGCCACGGTAAGTTCCACGATAGATATATTAAACTGGAGACTCTCGAAAAAAGGAATAGACGAGCTCATTACTGGAATCGGACTTTCTTACGGAAGGGCGTTGATGATTAAGGCCGGTTACAGCGGAAGTGGAATCAATAACATTGTTTGGATGGGAGATGTTGTGAATGAAGCGTCCAAGCTTTGCTCAAAAGGTAATAAAGGATGGCAAAACAGAGAAATGATGGTTTCCGATGTTTTCAGAAGCAACTTAAACGAGCATAATCAGAAGCTGCTTGAATGGAACAGCACTGAGAGCTGCTATCACGGAAGTGTAATAAATACGGCAATGAACGAATGGCTAGTAGAACAGAAAAACAAATAGCCCAACAATCCGATGGAGGACAACGATTTTGGCTCCGCCAAAATCGTGCCTCATCTTAGCGATGGGCAATAAAATGAAATTCTCCGGACGTAAGCTTCTTTTCGTATGTGCGGCAGCGTTCACGATGGCTGCGATCAGTTTTCTCATGCTTTCGAGCGATCGGGTCCTTCCGCGGAATAATTCATTCACGATGTGGATCGCAATATCGAACGCGCCAGCCGTTTTGCTCACCCCGTTCGAAGCGGACGGTATCACGAGGAAGTGGAGTATTTTTGCTGTCCTTTCGTTCATTCAGTGGCTTCTGATTTTCTGGTTCGCTCCCGGTCTGTTCCGAAAGTGGAGAGCGACTGCTCCGAAGGAGCGTCCGACCGCAGAGAAGCCGGGAGCACTAGCCTATTATCGAGTCGGGAACATCGTGCTCGTGATGCTGGTGGTGGTGTCGCTCATGATGTTGGCATTTTCCACCGACGCCGGAATGCCGACGGGATTGCTCGGATTCCTGACGGACGCGCTGTTTTATACCGGGATCGGGTTCTATTCAGTGTGGCTCCTTGGCTTCATTATTGCGGTTGTAGCGAGATTCTTCACCAGTAGCCAGAAGGTGCATCTCTATTGCTCCGCGATTCCCTTTTGGGTCGGTGCCACCCACGTCATGCTTTGGGCTCCCATGCTCTTCATAATACTGAAATGAGAAGGCCTATCCCTGAGAGTTTGGATGATGCGAAGCCATCATCCTGACTCATGATGAACAAGC
>CAXBOL010000408.1:0-5123 GCA_963977295.1 uncultured Opitutaceae bacterium | reverse complement strand
CCTCAATCCCTTCTTCGGTCACTTTGCGCTCAATGCTTTTTTGCGCCAAAAACAACTTACGCTCGAACGCGTCATCGTCCACCCCTTCATCATCAATGTCGTCGGTGCGGGCAACCAGGGCCTGCATGATCAAAGGCTGCGTTTCGATGGCCTTGCGACCCAAGCAGGAGTCATCAGTTGGCACTTCACGCCAGCAGAGCCAAACCAAGCCTTCGGCCTCGACGGCATCTCGCACGATCTTCTTACAATGCGCTTCGGCATACTCGTCGTCGCGAGGTAAAAACATCATCCCGACGCCCAAATCTTGATCGCGATAAAGCACTTTACCCCGTTCCTCCAGGCGTTCTCGCAGGAGATCGACCGGAATCTGGGTCAATAAACCGGCACCGTCGCCCGTAATCGCATCCGCATCGATGGCACCGCGGTGGGCCAACGCCTTCAGGGCCGCGACCGCACGATTGATGACGTCGTAACTGCGTTCACCGGTCATGCGTGCGATGAATCCGACGCCACAAGCGTCGTGTTCCTGGTCAGGATGGTAAAGCGGAGACGGGATTAATTTGGCCATGAAAATTTGAGTTCGAAAGACAATCGAGGGATAGAGAGCAGATAACGGGCCGCAAATCGGAACGAGAGCGACGCGTAAAAAAGGGCCGGTCGCATTGCAGCGAGAGCCGGCCCCGAAAAGCAGATGGGAAGCCTGACCCGCTTAGAAGAAGCGAACCGTTTTAGTGGCCATTTTGGCGTGCTCTTCGTCCGAGCAGCCCGCGTTGGTAGCCACGTCGGTATCCGCCTTGGTCGGTTTAACCAGATCGTTCGAAAGCATGTAGTTTTCGACTTCCTCACCCGAGACGTCGGCCAACATCACCCCATCAATCTCAACACAGGGAGAGAGCGGTTGCCCGGATTTCTCCACCATTTCCGCATAATTTGTGCGGTTATTGATGATGTCGATATCCTCATAATTGAGGTTATGTTTCGCCATGATGGCACGGACGCCGTTGGACCATCCACAGTGAGGTTTGAGATATGCTTTGATTATCATGACTTTAGGAAATATAGCGACAAAAGAGCCGCAGCTTAAAGGACGCCAATATACCGATTCAAGCGGAACTTTCACCCTCGGGGTTCGGATTCATCCCGACGGTGCCGCCGAAAACTCGACGGGGGCACTCCGCAAGCCGCCCGAAATTGACGTGAAAAGTAGAAGGCGTCCCGGAATCCCAGCACGTGCGCGATCTCGCCCACCGCCAGGTTGGTCTCTCGCAAAAGCTGACGCGCGCGTGAAATCCGAGTCGTTAAAACATAATTTTGCGGTCTTTGACCTATAATGACCTGAAATACTCGCGAAAAGTGGTCCGGAGCATACCCAACGGACCTCGCCATACCCTTAACGGACCAATCCCGGCCCGGCTCTTCGGCGATCGCCGCCGCCAACGCCTGCATGCGCTCATGGTGTCGATGAGAAGGCTGCGATCGCCTCCTCCCTTCGAGCCCCCACCCGCCCTCATGATCGAGGGTCAGCACCTCCAACAGGTCCGCCAACAGACGGGCCGCTAACTCCGGACGGTCCGTTCTCCACCGGATAACCTCGGCCATCATCGATTGAGCGAGTTCCAGTGACCGCACGTGCATCACTTCAAACCCCGGTTTATGATTGGCCTGTCCCTTGTAGGTGAAGTGACAAAAACTGACGCCTAGTCGGTCGACCGGATCCTGTTGGGCAATATAACTCCCCCCCGGTCGCATCCAGACACAGGTGCCCGGAGCGAGATCGATTTCCTCTCGACTCAACTTCATTTTCCCTCGACCCGCCCACACCAACCAAAGGTCAAAATCAGTCAATTGCCGCGACCAATTCGCATCCAAACTCCAGCCGGGCTCACAACGAACTCTCCCCGCAATACCGGATAAACCTATGCTGAAAGGGGTATTTTCGCTCATCGATAGCGGATTAGTGCATGCAATTGTCCGAAGGATCCATTCCTTAATTGTCGATTCGAGGGTATAAGTGATCTGCCTCTGTTTGATCTTTCTCTATGACACTCCCTCCTATCCCCCCTTCCAATCCTCGTTTCGACCCCGGTGCCGAACTTCACTCCCCGGACCTTTACCGCCCCACGTCCGAGGCGTTTCAAGTCGAGACCTTGGCTGATGTTGGCCCAGCGGAAATCGCATTTTACCGCGCCAATGGCTATCTTTCAGTGCGCCGAGCCTTCACCCCAACCGAAGTCGCCGACGCCTTAGCTGGGCTCACTTCGTTGATCATGGGCGAAAAGCCCGACTTCGATCATGTCTATTTTGAAGCTGCCGCACGCGATCGTCTGCCCGAAATGGGACCCGAGGAGCGCATGGACGCAGTGCGTAAAATTGGCGTCTTCGAGGCACACGAACCGCGCCTCAAGGCCTTGTCGCAACATCCTGCCCTGCTCGCGGTCGTTCGCTCCCTCCTCAGCGACCGCACGCCCGAGATGTTTCAGGATATGGCTTTGCTTAAACCGCCCCGGATCGGGCGCGAGAAACCGTGGCATCAGGACCATGCCTACTTTGACTACCCTCTGGATACTCCTGTCGTCGGCGTCTGGATTGCGCTCGACGAGGCCCATGTGGGCAACGGCTGCATGCAACTGCTCCCCGGCCGCCACCACGAACCGTTGATCCACTTCCAACGCCGCGATTGGCAACTTTGCGACGAAGCGGTCCTGGGCAGTGAATCCGTCGCCGCCCCGCTTCCCAGCGGCGGACTCCTGCTTTTCGACGGCAAGCTCCCGCATGGCACCCCCCACAATACTTCCCCTCAACGTCGCCGCGCACTCCAATTTCACTACGCCCCCGACGATATTCATCAAGCGCCCCCCGAGGTGCGACTGGCTGCGTTCGGGAGTGATGGCAAAAACGTGACCTGCTAGGCGAAGTTTCGTAATCTCACCCGCGATTGCGGGTCCACGCTTGCGCGGTGGCAGCTCGGTTATCAGGTTAAGAGTTTAATCGAAAACTCATCCCTCTCTTAACGACCGTCCTTTACTTCCATGGCCCGCTCCACCGTCTCGAAAACCACCGCTCCCGCCCCCGCCAACGCCGTCGCCGCCCGCAAAAACGTCGATCTCGCCATCAGCGCGATCACTAAACAATTCGGCGAAGGCTCGATCATGCGCTTGGGCGATAACCACAAGATGAAGGTCGAAACCATTTCGACTGGATCGCTGGCCATCGATCTCGCGCTCGGCGTCGGCGGACTCCCCCGCGGTCGCATCATCGAAATCTACGGCCCGGAATCCTCGGGTAAGACCACGTTCTGTTTGAGCGTAATTGCTGAAGCCCAACGCCGGGGCGGCCTCGCGGCATTCGTCGACGTCGAGCACGCGCTCGACCCCAAATATGCCCGCACTGTCGGCGTGAGCCTCGACGATCTACTCGTTTCCCAACCCGACTCCGGTGAAGACGCCCTCAACATCACCGAGACCCTCATTCGCTCCAACGCCATCGATGTGATCATCATCGACTCCGTCGCCGCCCTCGTTTCCAAGGCCGAACTCGACGGCCAAATGGGTGACGCCACCGTCGGCTCCCAAGCCCGCCTCATGTCGCAAGCCATGCGTCGCCTTACTGCGGTGGTGAGCAAAACCAAGTGCGTCTGTATCTTCACCAATCAGATCCGTGAAAAGATCGGCGTCATGTTCGGCAGCCCGGAAACCACCCCCGGCGGCCGCGCGCTCAAGTTTTTCTGCTCCATCCGCATCGACATCCGTCGCCGCGAGCAAATCAAGCAACCCGACGGTAAGATCATCGGCAATCGCACCAAACTCAAAGTCGTTAAAAACAAGGTCGCCGCCCCCTTCACCGAGTGCGAATTCGACATCATGTATGACGAGGGCATCTCGGCCACCGGGTCCGTCATCGACCTCGGCCTCGAGCACAAGATTCTCGAAAAACGTGGCGCTTGGATTTCCTACAAGGGCGACCTCGTCGGTCAGGGCCGAGACGCCTCCAAGGCCACCCTGCGCGAAAAACCGGAACTCGAGAAGGAGATCATGGCCGCGATTTTGGAAAAGGTAAACGTCACCGGCGGCACCGACGTCACCGGCAAGTCCAAGGACAAAGACGACGACATCGCGTCCGACGAATAATTCCCGCCACCCCGAGCTGTTTTGCACATGTCCGTGATCACAACCGGTCCACGTTGGGTTCTCGCCCTTGTCCTCACCGCTAGCACGTCGACACTCGTTCAAGCGGCGACCAAGGAGGCCGTGACCATGGCCCCGGTATTAGTCTCGACCGAGGGCGGAGGACCACGTTGGGAAACAGTTGAGCAACTGGCCGCAGCCGCCAAAGAAGGCGATCCCGTCGCCTGCTTCCAATACGCCCAACTCTTGGAAAATGGTGACCAAGTCGAAGCCAACCCCGAACTCGCACTGACCTACTACCGCAAGGCTGCCGTGCAAGATCACCCCGATGCCGTCTTCCGGCTCGGTAAAATCGCTCACGATGGCCTCCTGGGCCAGCCGCAAAACTTCGTCAGGGCCCTCGATCTTTACCGGAAAGCCGCCACCCTCGGCGTTCCCGAAGGCACCTACAATGTGGGGGCCATGAACGTCAGCGGCCGCGGCACCAAACGGAACTACGTCGAGGGCCTCGCCTGGCTGCTCCTTGCCGCCGAACAAGGTTCGGATCCCAACGACTCGGTCGCTGCCGTAAAGAAACGCCTCAAAAGTCGCCCGGACTACATCACCAGAGCCGCGAACCGACTCGCTGGCTTGAAAGCGGAACTCGCCGCCGCAGCCAACCCTGCCCCCGCCGCCAAGCCCAAGGCGATCGCCCCTGACGCGCCACTCCCGGCCGTGGCGCCTCCGGTTAAACCCACTCCGATCAATATCGCGCCGGCCCGACCAAGTTTTTCGCCGGGTGCTCCCACTATCGGCGTTCCCAGTATTTCAATCCCGCCACCCACCCCTAAGCCGGTTCCGCCGCCCAGCGAGCCCTAGTCTCGCGGTGCTTGGTTTGAATCTCAGGCCAACTACATTCACGCAATTTCATCCTCGGTTGCACTGAGCCGTAACGATGCAGTTGGAAAGTCAACGGAGGAGAAGGTAGGAGCGTGCTTGCACGCGATGAACGCGGGAGAG
>CAXBOL010000407.1:0-5137 GCA_963977295.1 uncultured Opitutaceae bacterium | reverse complement strand
CGGCCTTACAGTTCGGAGTATGCGCCGACCCGATGGCGCAATTGGTGGGGATTTGGCAGCGGTGCGATTTGCGACATCGGCATGCACATGTTTGATGTGGTGCGCTACGTCTTGGAGACCGATTGGCCGGATTTGGTGGTGCCGCTAGTGTCGGGAATCAGTGATTACACGATTCCGCGGTGGGCCTCTTTGGACTTTAACTATCCCGCGCGCGGCAACTATCCCGCGCTTACCGTGCATTGGCGCAATGGCTGGAAAGGTGATGTGCAGAATCATCCGGAAATGATTCCGCTCCTCCCTCCCGAGGTGGTGACCGACACGAAAAACGGCATGGCGTTTGGGGGGCCGGAAGGCACCTTGTTCATTCCGGATATGCGGGCGTCTCGCAGTCCGAGAATATACCCGGATGCGCGCATGGCGGAAGTGCGGGCGAATCAACCGACCAAGATCTTGCCGCGCGTCAAAGGCGGTCACCAAACCGATTGGCACGATGCGATTCGAGCCGGGCGTCCGGCGGGAGCGAACTTCACCTATGGGGCGGCGCTGACCGAACAGGTGTTGCTGGGCGCGCTGGCGGAGCGCTCGGGACAGTCGGTGCGCTGGGATCCGTCGACGATGACCGCGAAAGGCAATCCGCGCGCCACGGCCCTCGCCCGGCCCGTGCGGCGGGATGATGCGTGGCAACCGAGTGCTTCACTTGCCGCGCATTTGCCGGATTAGAGCCGAGGAAATCTCAGGAAGGTCTGAGGATGGATCAACGGATGATCGAATTTCATGCCGCGCAACTTGGCGTGAGTCCCACGATATCCGCGTTTGAATTGGAACGGGTGTGGATGCGAAAGTCATACGCGGCGAAGCAAGCCGGTGACGCGGGGGGCTGGGAGAAGATGCGACAGGCTTACGTGGCTCTGCAACCCCTGGTGCAGGCGCGGGAACTGGCTGAAGCAAAAGCAAAGAAAGCGCAGGCCGCCGGGTTCAAGGCAGAGCGGCAGGTCGAGCGTTTGGTGCAACGCAAAGAGGACGAGTGGGTGGAGCAGCAGTTGCCGGCGTGGGACCCCAGATCGTTTACCAGTCCGTGGGTGAATCTCTTGGCGGTGCCCGTGGTGATGGTGCTGGCGTGGGGGGTAAATCAGTTGCCGATCGCGTTTTTGCTCCAGGGATTCAAGATTTGGATACACGAATTCGGCCATGCCACGGTGGCGTGGATGTCGGGCTACAAAGCGTTGCCGTTGCCGTTCGGCTGGACGAATATTTCGCCGGCCAAGGAGAATTTTGTGTATTGGGGGGTGTTGTTTCTGTGGGCGGTTTTCTTTTGGGCCGGTTGGAAGGAACGGCGATTCTGGCCCATGTTCATCGCGCCTCCCTTGATGTGGTTGCAGTGGCACATGACGTGGCAAATCGAGGAGTGGCAGACGGAGCAATGGATCGATTTTGGCGGCGTCGGCGGAGAATTCTACCTGAGTGCGATCATGATCTCGGCGTTCTTTTTTGAGCTACCGGAGAAGTTTCGCTGGGGCAGCTGTCGCTATTTGTTTCTGTTCCTCGGCGCGGTGGCGTTTTGGGATATTTATCACACGTGGCAACAGATCGCGACGGGGGCCGAGGATATCCCGTGGGGTTCGATGATTCACGGCGAAGACGATCAAGGCGGCGATATGAACAAACTCCGCGACGGCTGGGGCTGGTCGCAGGAACGGATCATCGCGACCTATACCCAACTCGGCCACGCGTGCGCCATCGGGATCGGTGTCGTGTATGCGTTCTTCAATCTGCGCCTGAACCGCCTGCCAATCTGGTTGATTGATCGACTGCGCGGCGTGGAGGATTGAGCGGCGGTGGCGGGCGGATTAGGTCGCACTCGGTGACACGGCGAATCGCCTTAACTCTCTCCGGTGAGAGTTTTTTATTCCAATTTCTTCAGTTGAAATGGGTCACTGAGATCACCGAGAATTGCACCGAGTTCACCGAGCCATGGTTACGAGATAAATCGGGGGTGCAGCGTTCCCATTGGGGGTGAAGATACATTCTTCTTATATTCTCCCGTTCATCTCTGTGAGACTCCGGTTTGCCTCTGTGCCCTCTGTGGCTATCCGCCTTTTATAGGTTTAATACTGAGTTCACCGAGCCCCTACTGGTTTGAAATTTCCAACTAGCTTTTCTTTGCGACTTCGGGGTCCTCACGCCGACTCTGCGATAACTCCGAAAATTAGCCTGTAACAGACTACCTGGAGCGCTGCCGTTGATCAGTTGAGTTGCTGGAGGTAAACCAGACCCACGACGAAACCTGCCATCAGGAAAAGGTAGAGGGTTATCGCAGTGATGGCAGCGCCGATACTGATAATCCAGCTGTTCCTGAATACTCGCCTTAAGCTGAGCACAAAATAGACGACCGGCAGGAGTTGGGTGAGCCCGGCCATGACGGATTGGAGACCGTCGATGACGCCGCCTGAGCCGAATCCCAGCAGCCAGTCCAAAATCAGCTTCAGCGAAAAGAGGACGAACCAGACGGAATGGAGGTGGACCGCGAAGACGAGGTATTCGACGTAGAATCCGCGGCGCTTCCAAAACAAGAGGTGGAGCACGGCGGCCAGCAGTGGCACGAGGAAAAACAAGCCATACTGCATGTGGCTCCCGGCGGTGCTGGCACCTTGTTCACCCTCACCAAAATTGATGAAAAGGACTTGTTCGGGACCGCGAAGTTGGAGGGTTAAGAAGTAGACGACGCTGACCGACAGGTAGGTGCGCAGCGGCGGCAGGTAGGAGGCGCGTTTACCGTCCAGATAGTCGCGGGTCACCTTGCCGGGGCGGAGCATCAACTCCCGGAGCGTATGCCACCAAAGGCCGTCGAAATTGAGAAACGTAGACACGGCTTCTCCCGCCAGATCCTTGAATGGAACGCGGATGGCCTGCACCTTTTGACCGCAGTGCGGGCAATAGTTGTCGTTCACTTTCGTGCCGCAATTCAGGCATGCATCGGCCGGGGAGTCTGGCTCGAGAGTCGGGTCGGTCATGGCGATCGCTGATGGAACGGGAGTTGGACCGGGCGCCGCAACGACATTGTGGCACGAACCTGTTCGGCGTGGGGCAAAATCCTTGGCTCGCACTCTGCGCGGGGCTTTGACCCAATCTCGCTGGTGTTGGATCAGGAAAGCTGCTCCAACTTTGAGTGCCTCCCCCCGACTCAATCCCAGGACGGATCAACCTTACCCCGCTATGGCTATTTCTTTTCGCGTGCTTCGACTGTGTCTCCTCACGATTGCCTTCACGTCATTTGGCGGCGCTCGCCCGCTCAATGTCGTGCTGTTCGTCGTCGACGATTTTGGGGCTTACGACGTGAGTTATGCGGGGTCATCGGTCTACGAGACGCCGGAGATCGATCGCTTGGCCGCCGATGCGGTGCAGTTCACGCAAGCTTACTCTGCGTATCCGCGCTGCGTGCCGTCGCGGTTCGGGTTGATGACCGGGACGCATCCGAGCCGAGCCGAGGGCATGGGTGAGCAACTCGGAGATATGGAGCCCTCGCGTGTAACGCTCGCCGAGGCTTTAAAAGCGCAGGGCTACGCGACCTTTTTTGCGGGTAAATGGCACCTCGGCAAAGAGGCGTCCCGTTGGCCTCAAGGCCAAGGTTATGACGTCAACATTGCCGGGGGCAGTGCGGGTGCCCCGGGATCCTACTTCGCGCCCTACCAACCGAATGGAAACCTCATCGGCCCCGAAACTTTGGATGCCCCGGCCGGGGAATACATCACCGATCGCCTCACCACCGAAACCGTCGACTACATTCAAAAAGTGAGCCAAACGGACCAGCCGTTTTTTGTGACGTTGTGCCACTACGCAGTGCATACGCCCATCGAGGGCAAGCCCGAGAAGACCGCCCGTTATCAGACGAAAATTGAGGCGCTGAAGTTCGAAGGCGACGATTATGAGGTCACGCCCGACGGTCGCCATTTGCGGCACCAGTCGAATGCGGAATACGCCGGTATGATCGAGAGCGTCGACGAAAGTTTGGGCCGGGTGGTAGCGACGCTCAAGGCGCTCGGGATCTACGACGACACCCTCATCGTGTTTACGTCGGATCACGGGGGATTGTCCAACAGCGGTCCGAGCAGCAAGCGGGCGTTGGCCACCACCAATTTTCCGCTACGGGCCGGCAAAGGACACCTGTATGAAGGCGGCATTCGCGTGCCCATGATCGTGCGTTGGCCGGGCGTGACGGTATCGGGTGCGTCGTTCGATGGGCCGACGACGGGTCTCGACGTTTTCCCTACAGTGCTCGACATGCTCGGATTGCCGACGCCAGCGGAAGCCACGCTCGATGGCATGAGCGTGGCCGCGTCGCTTCGCGATGGGGGCAACGTCGCGCCGGAACGCCCGCTGTTTTGGTATTCGGATCGCGGACGTCGCGCCAGCACCGGAGACCGGAATGCGGCAGTCATCCGGCGAGGAGACTATAAGTTGGTGCAGTTTTTCACCGAAGCTCGAGTGGAGCTCTACCACCTCAAAAACGATCCGTCTGAAACGCACGATTTGGCCGCAACGGAAACGGCGATCCGCGATGCCCTGTTGGCGGAGCTCGCGGCTTGGAAGGCCGCCATGAAGGTCAAGGACCGCAAACAAGAGAAGAGCCGGGCGGGTCCGGATTACGATTTCTGAGCGGGATCCGTGAAGTTGAACCACGAATAAACACGAATAGACACGAATGGGAACCAATCCGAGAGGGCGTGAGTTAGAGTTCTCTAAACAGGACGTCGACCTACCCCTTGGTGGGCCGCCTATCCATTCTGCGACTCCCCGTTATGCCTCGGGTGTAATCATCCGCATCCCTCCTCTTGGCTGTTAAATTCCGACTGAATCGTTCCTGTTTATATCTCATGAGTCTCTCCTTAGTTCGCCGTAGTTTGTTGGTCATAGCCGGCCTGATGGCTGCGCAGGTTGGCGCCGTGCGGCCCAACATTCTCTTCATCGCGGTCGACGACCTGAAGCCGGAGCTGGGTATCTACGATGTGCCGGTCGTGCAGACTCCCCACATCGATAGGCTCGGCTCCCGGGGCACGGTGTTTCTGAATGCCGCCTGCCAGTTTCCGGTGTGTGGTCCGTCGCGCGCCAGTTTGTTGACGGGCTTGCGACCGGAAGCGAC
>CAXBOL010000406.1:0-5165 GCA_963977295.1 uncultured Opitutaceae bacterium | reverse complement strand
GACCCGCGGCGAAGTCGGTCGCGCCCGTGACCGCGAAAAAGAGAAACGTGTATTGGGATCCGAGCGCGGGGGAAAGCGCCCGACGCCAACTGTAGAGAAAGTCGGCCGCGGTCACGGGATCTCCATTGGACCAACGGGCGTCGGATCGGAGATGGAACGTGTAGCGGCGAAGGTTGGGCGAAATCTCCCAGAACGATGCGACTCCGGGCATGGGTTCCAAGGTCGCGGGATGAGCGATGACCAAACTTTCAAACAACATGGGCACGATTTTGAAATCGGGCGGCGCGTTGATGACGTGAGGATCCAGTTCGCTCGGCTCGCCCACACTGGCGACGTGGAGTGTTTGGGTCGCATTGCCCGCTTCGACGATTGATTCGCGCGATCCGCAGCCGGCGATCAGGAGGCTTAGTCCTGCGACGAAGAGTGGAAATTGAGACTTCATTCCGTTTGCAACCAGACGTGCTTGTAGGGGTGGTGATCGAGCAGGGTGGGATGCCAGCCGCGAACTTCGGGGCGTTTCACGAAGACGTGGGTAAAGGTGTAGAGCGGTAGAATCGGTGCGTCCTCGAGCAGGAGTTTCTCCGCCTTTTGCAGCAAACCGAAACGGGCCGGGGCGTCGATGGTGAGCGAGGCTTCGTCCAGGAGTTGATCGTAGGAGGGGTTGGCCCACCCGGTGTAATTGTTGCCACTGTCGCTACGCCAAATGTCGAGAAATGAGGTGGGATCAGCGTAGTCGGCGATCCATACTGAACGGAGAATGGAGAAATCGCCGACTCGGCGTGAATTCAGCACGGTCTTATTTTCCATGTTGCGCAGCTCGACGGTGAGCCCGAGTTCCCGTCGCCACATGGCTTGGAGGGCTTCAGCGACGAGGCGGTGATTTTCCGACGTGTTAAAAAGCAGCTCGAGGGGAGGGACGCCTTGTCCGTCTGGATAGCCAGCCTCCGCCAACAGTTCGCGCGCTCGAGCGAAGTCGGTGGTCAACCCTGAGGGGGGAGTGTAGCCGCCGGTGCCGTCCGGAGTGAATGCCGCGGACGGAATCTGTCCACCGCGTAGGACTTGTTCGACGATGGATTGACGGTCGATCGCCAGAGTGAGGGCTTGGCGGACCTTTGTTTGATCCAGCAGCGGGCGGGTGGTGTTGAAGCGAAAAAAATAGGTGCCGAGGTAGGGGTCAATGCGGAGTAGGTCGGGGGCTTCGCTCCGATAGGAAGGAATCTTACTGATGGGCAGGGCGTCGGTGAGATGAATTTGGCCGGAACGAAAGGCGCGCTCTTCGGTGTCGACCCCCTCAAAAGGGTGAAAGTGGATGGCGTTTAGGCGCACGGTGGCGGCGTCCCAGTAAAGCGGATTCTTGGTGACCTCGATGCGTTCGCCTCGGGGCCAAGCGGCGAGAATGAAGGGTCCATTGCAGACCATCGTTTTCGGGCGAGCCCACCCGGTGCTGCGAGACGTCGGCGAACCGACGGCGCGGATGGAGGGCAGGTGAACCGGATACCACATCCAATGCTGGAGTAGGGACAAAAAATAGGGGGCGGGGTAAGCGAGACGGACTTCCAGCGTCAAGGGATCCAAAGCACGGACGCCGACGGTGGAGAAATCGAGGGTCTGGCCTTTGTGAAACGCCTCGGCGCCGGCGAGCACGAAGAGCAAATTGGCATAATCGGCGCCAAGCGAAGGGGTGAGGGCACGCTCCCAAGATGCGACAAAATCTGAGGCGGTGAGGGGATCGCCGTTGGACCATTTAGCGGTGTCTCGGACGTGGAAGGTATAGGTCAGGCCATCGGGTGAAGTGGTCCAATGAGACGCAACGCCAGGCACGGGACGAAGGTCGACGGGGTCCTCGCCGACCAAGCCCTCAAAGAGAGAGGAGAGCACGTTGTAGTCGGTGGTGCCGGTGGCGAGATGTGGATCGAGATCAGCGAGGGCGGGACCCATACCCCGATGGAGCGTTTGGGTGCGGTTGCCCGATTCGACGTTGGTCTCACGGGGAGTGCAACCGGTGACCATGATAGCCAGGCCCACGGCCAGTGCGGTGACTAACCGCGAAATTCGAAGCGATGAACTGACAGGCAGACTTGTTTTTTTAACCACGGATGAACAGGTAGATGATCATTCACAGATTACGACAGATTCTGAGCGACTTTCAGGATTGATAGATCAGGGCCACGGCGTGGGCGGCGATGGCTTCGCCGCGTCCAATGCTCCCCGCCCCTTCGTTGGTGGTGGCTTTGAGTCCGATCTGGCCGACGTTGATTCCCGCGGAGGTCGCGAGAGTTGCTTTCATGGCATCGAGTTGCGGCGCGATCTTCGGTTTTTCGGCGATGAGGGACGCATCGATGTTGCCAATCGTGTAGCCCCGGTTCGTCAACTCGGTGACCACGCGGACCAGCAATTTTTGGGAATCGATGTCTTTGAAGGTTGGGTCGGTATTCGGAAAGAAGTGACCAATGTCGGCCAGTCCGGCCGCACCGAGGAGGGCGTCGCAGATCGCGTGAGTGAGGGCGTCGGCGTCGGAGTGTCCGTCGAGCCCGTAAGGCACATCAAATTTGATGCCACCCAGCACCATGGGCCGGTCTGGCACAATGCGGTGGATATCGTAACCGTGGCCGATGCGGAAAGCAGACATCAGGCAGACGCGTCCGAGGTGGTCGCCAGTAAGTGCTCAAACCAGACGAGGTCGGCGGGAATGGTGAGCTTGGGATTAGGGAAGGCGTTTTCGAGCAACGCGATCGGGTGCTTTAACAATTCTACCGCGGCGGCGTCGTCGGTCAGTTTCACCCCGCGAGTCTCGGCTCGATTGTAGGCCTTGATGATGAGGTCACGTTCAAACACTTGGGGGGTTTCCATGGCCCAGAGTGAGTCGCGATCCAACGTTTTTAGCATTCCCGGATCGCGATGAAGTTTGATGGTATCGGTGACGCGGTGAGCGAGAACGACGGCGGACTCCTTGCGCACGATTTTGAGTAACCCGACGAGATGTTCAGGGCGCACAAAGGGCCGGGCACAGTCGTGAATGAAGACGTGGCTGATGTCGGAGGGCAGGGCGGCGAGAGCGTTGGCGACGGAATTTTGCCGCGCTTTGCCACCTCGCACGAAAAGCGTGGGAGTGGGGGCGAGGGCGGCGAGCTCCATCATCTGCCGTTGATCACGGTGGACCACCACGTAGAGATCGGCGACCCCGCTGAGGGCGAATGCACTGGCACTGTGGGAAAACAGGGGGCGTCCTCCAAGGGGCCAAAGGACTTTGTCCGAGACCGATCCGGCCATGCGTTTACCAGATCCAGCGGCGAGAAGTATGACGGCGGTGCGACTCATGGTGGGGGGGGATAAGGGTTGACGGAGAAGCGGGAGGATTAATCCGCCGAATTGAGTTCGGCAATAATGTCGCGTGCGGCTCGGACGGGATCGGTCGCTTGGAGAATGGGCCGCCCCACGACGATGTGGGAAGAGCCCGCGCGAGCTGCGTGGGCGGGGGTCATGATCCGCGACTGGTCACCAATGTCGGCTCCGGCCGGTCGAATACCCGGGGTGACGAGCTGGGTGCCGGCGGGGACGCTGGCCCGGAGCATGGCGACTTCGAGGGGGGAACACACGAAACCGGTCAAGCCCGCGGCGGTGCCGAGCGCGGCGAGCAGCGAAACTTGGGCGGCCACATCGGGGTCGCAGCCAATTTCATCGAGATTGGTGGCGTCCATCGACGTAAGCACGGTGACGCCGAGCAATTGCAAGTCGGGCTTGGTCGCTTTTTGGGCGGCGACGGCCGCACTCATCATCGAACGTCCCCCTGCGGTGTGAAGCGTGAGCATGTTGATCGGCAACGTGCTGAGGGACTCAACAGACTTCGCGACGGTATTGGGGATATCGTGGAGTTTGAGGTCCAAGAAGATCTTAAATCCGAGATCTGCGACCTCACGCACCCAATCCGGGCCGTGGGCGGTGAACATCTGCAGACCAATTTTTACCCAAGGCAACGAGCCCTGCAGCTGTTTGAGGAGAGGACGGGCTGCCTCGCGAGAAGGCACATCGAGAGCGAGAATGAGTTGGGTCGACATTAGTTGCGCACTGACTCAATGGGTTCAGCTCGAAAACTCCAGAGGGTTTTGGATTCTCTTCCGGACTATAATCGTTGGAGTTAACCGTCAGTGGATGCGTTAACCCTATTTTGTCCGGCAAAAATCAACCTGTTTCTGGCCATCACCGGAAGGAGGGACGACGGATTCCATCGCTTGGTCTCCGTCGCGGCCCCACTTGATTGGGGCGATGAGTTGGCGATCGAGGAGGCAGAGGCCGGGGAGTTTACCCTCACTTGTGATGATCCGCGGGTGCCAACGGGCGACGAAAATTTGGTGTTGAAAGCAGCCCGAGCCTTCGCGGTTGCGACAAAATGGAGTGGTGGAGCTCACTTTCATCTGAAGAAAACCGTCCCCATGGGGGCGGGACTGGGGGGCGGCAGCAGTGATGCCGCGTCGGTCTTGCGGGGGTTGAACCGGCTGGCGGGTGAACCGTTGGCGGTGGACGCGTTGTCGGCTTTAGCGGCGACGATTGGATCGGATTGTCCCTTATTTCTGCAGCCCGGGCCGGTCGTGATGCGGGGGCGGGGCGAGGAAATTTGCCGTTTGGCGACCGACCATGCCAAGCGACTGGAGGGGCAGAGATTGTTGTTGGTGAAACCTGATTTTGGCGTGAACACGGCTTGGGCGTATCGGGCGATGGTGGCGCGGGCCCCCGACGCATATTTACCTGAACCTGGGGCGGAGGCGAAGCTGAACACTTGGTTGGAGAGTTCAGATGCGACGGTAGAAAATTTGGTCTTCAACAACATGGAGGCGGCGGTGTGGGCGAAGTTTGTCGCCTTGCCCGCACTGGCGGAGGGTTTGCAGCGCGAGGTCGGAGTAGCGCTGCACATGAGTGGGAGTGGCAGCGCATGTTTCGTGGTTTTGGGCCCAGATACGGACGAGTCAGCGATCCGGTCGACGGTGACGACTGCGTGGGGGCCGGGGGCGCTCATACGACAGGTTTCGATTGTCGGCGGTGAACTGAACTTAAAAGCGGATTGACCAAGTTATACCCTAAAAGGTTATCGTAGCGCGCTGCCCGGGAGCATGATAGGCCTTCACGTGGCTCCCGCGTAGCCGAAATTCTGATGTCCCAACCACAACCCA
>CAXBOL010000405.1:0-5178 GCA_963977295.1 uncultured Opitutaceae bacterium | reverse complement strand
CGCGGCTTTTTCGCGAAATTTTCGACCATTACAATCAGGCGGCCCCCGGCGCTATTGACGAAGACCACTTGTCGGTCTCATGGCGCTCGGCCCCCCCAGTCATCGCGATGGTTAATGCGGTGTGCGGAGATGCGTCGGCGTTGGCAGCGATCGCGCCGGAAGCCACGGTCGAACGATGGATGCAGGATTGGCGTGAACACCGGAGCGCCGATGCGGAGCGGGTAGGGTATGCTGAGCTGGTGGAGGCGGACGGCGAAGAGGGACGCTTTGCCGCCACGTTGAAACACTTGCAGCAGGTGGATCCGGCGGCCAATGGCCTCACGGCTGCGGTCTTGGTGCAGAAGAACGATACCGGGGCTCGTCTGGCAGAATATTTGCGCGCTGAGGGCGGAATTGCCGCGGTGGCAGAAAGTGACCTCCACATTGCGGGCGATAATCCTCTGACCTCGGCGTTGTTGGCCTTACTTAAAGCGGCCGCACACCCCGGAGACTCGATGGCGACGGAACTGGTTGCAATGACCCCGCTTGCGGTGGTGTTGGAGGAACAGGGGTGGGGGAATCCGACGGCCCTGGCAATTCACGTGCTGCGCGAGATTCATGACGAAGGATTTGCCGGAACCCTGGCGCGGTGGATGGATCGATTGGATGCGGTGATCGATCCCGCGGATAAGTTTAGTCGGCTACGGGGTAAGCAACTGGTTGAAGCGGCCCGCACCTTTGACGAAACCGGGGAGCGGAGCGTGCTCGCCTTCTTGGATTGGGCCGAAAGTTATACGCTGCGGGAGGTGGTATCGCCGGGAGTCGTGCGGGTGATGACGGTCCACAAGGCGAAAGGCTTAGGGTTTGATGTGGTCGTGCTGCCGGATTTGCAGGGGCAGACGATTGCGCAACGACGGGATGGGTTGGCAGTGCACCGGGATGAAAATCACGACGTGGCCTGGGTGCTTGATCTACCGACCAAGGTCTTGGCGGAAAGCGACCCGGTGTTGAAACAACAGATTGATTACGAATCAGCCGAAGGTGCTTACGAAGCGCTGTGTTTGCTCTACGTGGCCCTGACACGGGCGAAACAAGGTCTCTATGTCGTAATTGAGCCCGTGAAGCGGTCGAAATCAAAGAATTTTCCGCAACTGCTCAATGCGTCCTTAGGGCCCGATTGGAGCTGTGGCGATCCAGCGTGGTATTCTAACCGTGGGGCGACGTCGGTTGCCACTCCGATGCCGCCTGCGTTTACGTTCGAGGCAGATCCCCAACGGAGACAGCGATTTATCGCAAGAACGCCGTCGGGGAATTCGGCGAAGCACTTTAAGGCGGTGCGGTGGTTTAACCCCGAACCACAGGAGGATAGTGCGGTCCGCGGCAGTGGAATCCACGAAGAGTTGGCTCGAATCGAATGGAGCGACAACCTGGCATTGCACCAGTGGTTGGAAGCCCGGCGCACGGCCGGGGTGGCCGAGGGAACGCTGCAATCGCTTAAGTTGTGTTTGGAGCACGAGTCGCTTAAACCGGTGTTTTGCCGGCCCCCGGAGGGGCCCGGGGCGGAAGTTTGGCGTGAGCGATCCTTTGAAATTGTGTGGGAAGGCGAGTGGATTTCGGGCGCATTTGACCGCGTGGTGGTGCTGAAAGATCGCACCGGACGAGTCACCGGCGCGCGACTTTACGACTTCAAAACGGGAACGGGATACGATCCTAAAAAATTGGATAAGGTTGCGCGGCAATATAATGAGCAACTTTCCCTCTACCGCAAAGTCGTGGGGCGTTTGACCGGGCTGGATGAAAAGTCGATCGCGGCGGAGGTGGTTTTTACGGCCTCAGGCGTCAGGGTGTTAATCCCGTGAATTAGCGCTTTACAGCGCAAGTTTGGTGGCGCAATTTGATCGGCTCTTTTCGTTAATCACACCACTTTTTAGCAGTCATGGGTAATCTCAAAAAGCAACGTCGCCTTCAAATGAACAAGCACAAGCGCAGGAAGCGTTTGAAGTCGAATCGTCACAAGAAGCGTTCCTGGTAAGACCGGGAGGGCCAGTTTCGGCGTCCTCATTTTCTTAACCCCGCCTTGAATCGAGGCGGGGTTTTGCGTTTGGGCGCATGACGACGGTTAAGTTGAAACGGCCAATATTTTGCTAACGGATGGTAAATACTGTTTTGCGAGGGATGGATGTGGGGATTTGCCTTGTCTTAGCAGAGGGGCAGTGGGATTTTGGCGCCCGAGTTTACTCACTAAATTCAGTGCCCTCGCTCGTTTAATCACGAGTTTAGGTATTTTTTGACGCCAACGCAGCATGTTATTCGCCGCCAAACCCAAAGGAATCTTCATCGAGTTTACCGACCACTCCAAGCGAGTGGTGCGGGCAAACGCGGCTAAACCCCCTCTTGTGATCGAAGAGTTTGGCGAGTGTGAAGCAGCTGATGAGGAAGGCTGGGGCGAGTTGTATGAGCACTTTTTGCCCAAGAAGGCGCCCAATGGGCTGTTGCAAGCTTCCTGCGCGGTGAGCCCTCCAGGTCGGTTGATTCGACGGGCGACGATTGATCCGAAGAAACTCAAGGAGCCAACCTATCTTAACGAATTTACCGCGAGTCAGTTACGGATTCAGCCGGACGACTACACGCTGGCCCTCCTCAACGTCAAAGATGGCACAGAATACAATGTGAGTCAGGCGACGGAAAAAGAGGTGCTGATCGTGGGGCTGCCCAAGGCGACGATCGATTCGGTGCAGGACCAGTTGGTGGAAGATAATATCTACCCGGACCGCTTGGAAATCGGCTCGCTGGCCCTGTTGGGTGGTTTAGTGGATTTTCTTAAATTTGCCAAGATCTCCAGCCCCGTCGTGGTGTTGGAGTTGGAAATGGATTCCACGCACTCCTTTATCGTTTCTGCCAATGGGGTGGAGGCCTCCCGATTGTTGCCGCAGGGCTTGAAAGCCATGATCCCCGTCGTCCAGAAGGAACTGGGACTGAAGGATGAGGAATCGGCGCGGAAATTATTCTTCTCCAATACCTTCGATTTTACCGGCATGGGCCCGACCTTGATCCGCAGACTGCTCAATGAATTGCAGTCATCAATCGGCTTTTTCGAGGTGCAAACGGGTCAGTCAATCAGCCACGTGTTTTGCCCGAAATTGTCGTCCAAACTGGAGTGGCTGGAGAGTGTCATTGGTAATCAACTTTCGGTCCCCCCCTTGCCGATGGATCTGAAACCATGGCTCGATTCGAAGGGGATTACCTTCTCGCCGGATGCTGCCGAAATGGATCTCACCCGCAATTGGTTTGGAGTTCTAAGCCTCATGACCCGCTACGATGTCGTTGAAGAAAAAGAAGAAAAAGAGTGATGCGAGTGGGACGAGAATGCCGGCTTGGCATCTCGATTTCCGCAACACTTCACGCCTGCCGGACGTAAAACCGATTCGGACTTCGTTCTTCGTGAACGGGGTTTCCGTCGTCTTGGCGTTGGTAGTCATCATCAATTTCGCCAACCAGGAGTTAGCACTGTATGGACTGAGGAGCCAAGTCTCGGATCTCGAAGAGGAGATCAGCAAGGACAAGGTTCCGAGCGCCGCGGCGGTCCAGAATTTTCAGCAGTTCAAGACCTTGGAGAAGAAAATCGAAGAAGTTAACACCTTCTTGCTCCGTCAGATTGCCCCTTCCGCCTTTTATCTGCGAATTGGTTCCATCCTCCCCGATCACATTGTTATCGAATCGATTGATTGGCGTGCGGACATCGTCAGTTTGCGCGGCAGTGTATCGGGCACGCCGGATGAGGCGAGTGGCTACGCATCAAGTTTTGTGGCGGCGTTGGGTTCGGATGAAATCTTAGGACCGATTTGCAGCGAAGTTTCCCTCACGAGCTTAGCGAGAAATCCCGCGACTGATCGTCTCGCCATGGAGATCAGGATGACCCTCAAACCCGTCGAGAAATAGGAGAAAACGCCATGGCTTTTGATATTACTGTCGTCACTTCAATCCTCAAAAAGCACCCGTTGGGCTTTGCGGCCTTGGGTTTGGCTATTGTCTTGGCCGTTGCCAATACGATCCGCTCCGGCAGCGAGGACGACCTGCAGACACGGCTCCAAGAACTCACCGACCAGAGTTCTCGGTTGAAAAACAATCTAAAATATTCCGCAGGGCTGACCGAACAGTTGACCGCGATTACCGCGGTTTCGAACGAAGTTTCGGATCGGGCCATCAATCCCGCGTCCTTGGCGACCAATCTCCAATATTTTTACCGGCTGGAGTCCGATTTGAGATTAAAGTTTACCGATCTTCGTCAAGGGGTGGCGCCGGCGACGAAACCGGGGGCCTCTTTCACTTCCGTGCCCTACACTTTGGCGGCGGAAGGCACTTATGCGCAGTTAGTTGATTTTTTGCGCCGCATCGAAACCGGCACGTTACTTACCCGGGTTCTCGCCACCAACCTGTCTCCGAGTCGGGCGGCGGAAGTGGGAGCGCAAGACCCCACCAACCCCGTGCTCTCCCTTAACATCAGTCTGGAAGTCTTAGGAAAACAATGAGCACTCGATCTCGAAATCTCGTCGCGATGCTAGTGGGAGTGCTGGGTTTCGCCAGCGCCGGGTTCGCTCAGCGATCGGATATATTGCCGGAACAGCGTCGCCAACCTTCCGTCGACAAGGCGTTAGCCATCGTGAAGCGGGTTCCGCTCGTGCCGTTGGCGGAGGACCTCAACAATCCGTTTTTTCCCAACAATCTAAAAAAGGCTCCGGAGACGTTTGCTCCGGTCGATGAGTCGGTGGGCGAGGCAGAGCCCGTTTACCGGGGACCCACGAATGATTTCGAACTTTTGGAAGTAATCGCTCCCGAAATCAACCCGTCAGGCACCATGGTGCTCGGGGGCTATCCGCTGCTCCTGTTTGGTCAAAAGAAGGTCAAGGTGGGAGATACGCTTCCCATCATCTACAACGAAAAACGCTACTCCCTGGTGATCAGTGCGATCGAAGGGTCCAATTTTACGCTCAAACTTGGTGAAGCCGAATTCACCCGCCCAATCAAATCCGCCAATTAATCATGAGAACTCGTCTCCTAACCCTTACTCTGAGCGCGGTGGCCCTCGTTTTGCCCAGCTACGCCCAAAACGAAGCAGCGGTGGCTGCACCTTCGGCCTCAGCTCCCAGCACATCGTCGGTCGAAATCATCGAGACTGAGTCCCCCCTGGTGGCGATTGAC
>CAXBOL010000404.1:0-5204 GCA_963977295.1 uncultured Opitutaceae bacterium | reverse complement strand
AAGCGTGTAAGAGCGAATCAAGGCGTAGACGCCGACTTTCGTAAGCAACCCGGCAAAGACGGCCGACACCGCCACCCGCGGGGTGTGGTAGGACGACGGCAGCCAGAAAAAGAAGGGAAACAAGCCCGCTTTGAGTCCGAAGGCGACCAGCAGTAGAATACCCGACGTGTGCAATACCTCAGCCTGTTCGGGATCGGCCAACCGCACCGCAATATCGGCCATGTTGAGCGTGCCAAGTTTTCCGTAGATCAATCCCGCCCCGACCAGAAACAGCGCGGACCCGATGATGTTGAGCATCACGTATTTCAACGCCCCCTCCAACTGCACCGCTTTGTTGCCAATGGTGAGCAACACAAACGACGCGACCAGCATCACCTCGAACCATACGTAGAGGTTGAACAAATCACCGGTCAAAAACGCGCCCTGCACGCCCAGAATGAGCAGCGAATAAAGCGGCAAATACTCCGCCCCCAACTCTCCGTCGCGTAAGCCGCGCAGCGAATACACGGCGACCACGAAGCCGATCAGGGCACTCACTGCGACCATACCCGCGGCCAGACGATCGGCGACGATCGTGATGCCAAACGGAGCTTCCCAGCCCCCGGCTTGCGCCACCACAATGCCCACTTCATCGACGCGCCCCATCAGCCATACCGCGACCAGTAAACCCAGCGCACTGCCCGTCACACCCAACCCTTGTTGGAAGCGCGGACTTCCCCGCCAAACGAGACACGCCAAGGCCGTTGCCACCGGCACGATCAATTGCATGAACAGTAAAGTCGCGTCGCTCATACGGAATCCGTTTGGTTGAAGGCGTCGACGTCGTCGTTACCGGTCGTTTCACGGGCCCGATGAATCAGCGTCACGGCAAACACAGTGAGGCCAAAGCCAATCACGATGGCCGTTAAAACCAGCGCTTGCGGCAGCGGGTCCGCCGCGCCCGCGACGGGGAATTTAGCCCCCTCGCCCACGATGGCTGGTTCACCCACCGTCAGCCCACCGGCCGTAAACACGGCGAGATTTGCCGCCTGCCCCAAGAGCATGATGCCGACGACCAAGCGCATGAGACTACGCCGCAAGAGGCAATACACGCCCGTGGCAAACACCACGCCGATGACGACCGCCATGATCAGGTTCATGAGTCCACCTCCTTCAGTGCAAAAACGACTTTAAGGGCGAAACCCATGACGGTCAGGAATACGCCCGCATCAAAAAGCAGCGGCGTGCCCAAATGCACCACGCCCAACAGTGGCACGGAAAACTCGGGCAACCACAATCCGGTTAAGAGCGAGGCCCCCATGAACACGCCGAGCAAACCCGCCAGCAACGCCAGGCTCATGCCAATGGTTAACAGCATGATCGGTTCGACCCGCAACACCCGACGGGCTGCCGCCGCACCGTCCCCCAACGCGATGAGGACAAACCCCATCGCTCCGAGGAGACCGCCAATAAAACCGCCCCCCGGCAAGTGATGCCCCCGGTAGAAAACGACGACCGAGAGCACCACCAACCATGGACACAAAATTCGCGCCATACGCGAAAGTAGAAATGAATGCGTGGTCATGACTTATCCTCCTTTTCCGCCGTCTTCGGCTCGCGCTTGAGCAGTGCCACGACGCCCAGGGCCGCGATCGCCAGCACAATGATTTCGCCAAACGTATCGAGGGCCCGGAAGTCGACCAGGATGACATTCACGACGTTGCGACCGTGCGCCAGCGGATAACTCCACTCACTCAGGGTGGTCGAAATTTTCTCGCCTACTTGCACTTGGGTCGCCTTCAAAATGAGTAAGCTCACCCCGGCCCCCATAGCCACCGACACCCCGATGTCCCGCCACCGCATTAGACGCGAGGCCCGCGGTTTGATGTCAGGCAAGCGATGTAGCACCAAGACCAACAACACGATCGTCAGCGCCTCAACCAGCAGCTGCGTGATCGCCAGATCTGGCGCGCTAAAGTAGAGAAACAACAGTGCATTGCCCAAACCCAGGGCACCGAGCGCCAACAGGGTATTCAAACGAGAATTACTCACCGCCGCGACCACGGCCGAGCCCGCGACCACGATCCCAATCAACGCCGGAGCCAAATCGAAATCGCCAAATTGACCGAAAACCGGCCACTCCCCAAAGCGACCAAACTTCCACCAGACGAGCAACGCGGTCGACGCCATCACCACGAACACGTAGTGACGCAACGCTCCGGCCTGCACTGAACGGGTGACGGCCTTGGCGGTGGCGACAACTTGGATCATCAGATTTTCGTAAACCGACAACGGCCCCCGAACCGACTCCACTCGCTCCTGTTTCCGCCATATCAATCGCCGCGATCGATACACCAGGATACCTCCGATGACGGTAAGTGCGCTCAACCCGAGCGGCACATTCAGGCCATGCCACAGCGCCAATTCCGTCGTGACCGGAACACCCGTTATAATCGTCGCCGCCGGAGCGACCAACGCGTGTGAAACCCATCCGGGCATCAATCCAAACACGAGTCCCGCCACCGCCAGCAACAACGGGGGACCCCACAACGTGATCGGGCCCTCATGGGCCGGAACCGGCTCGAGTCCATGCTGGGGCTTCGACCAGAACGGGTGCCAGCCAGCCTTCAACGCCAGCGCAAAGAGCAGCATGTTACCGAGCAATGCGACCGTCACCAACACCGGGGCAAACGAGTCGAGCGCGGTGCCGGTTTTATAAACATACTCCTTGCCGATGAATCCTAGGAATGGCGGAAATCCCGCTTTGGAAAACGCCGCTAGCATCGCGGCCAGGGCGGTAAGGGGCATCGCTTTGCGCAGACCGCCCAGAATCTGCACATCCCGGGTGCCGGTCTCGTGATCAACCGTGCCGGCCACCATGAACAAGGCCGCCTTATAGAGGGCGTGACCGAGCAGGAATACCACCATCGATTTGAGCGCGAGGTCGGTGCCGATGCCGATCAACATCACCAGCACGCCCAACACCGCCAGCGTTGTGTAGGCCAGAATGCGTTTGAGGTCGGTCTGCACGAGTCCCAATAAAGCCCCGGTCAGCAGCGTGACCGCCCCGGCAATTGTCAACGTGCCATGCCAGAGGGTTGTGCCACTGAGCACGGGCGAAAAGAGTGCGAGCAAAAAGACGCCCGCTTTGACCATGGTGGCCGAGTGGAGAAATGCACTCACCGGCGTCGGTGCCGCCATCGCATTCGGCAGCCAAAAGTGTAACGGCACCTGCGCCGACTTCGCCATCGCTCCGAGCATAACAAGGATCACAATCGCCGGGTAAAGCGGCGCATCCCGCACCACTTCGCCGGTGGCCAACATCTCGGAAATCCGCCACGTGCCTGCCGCTTGACCGAGCAGCACCAGCCCCGCCAGCAGGGCCAATCCGGCCGTGCCGGTGATCAGCAACGCCTGCAATGCCTTCTGCCGAGCTTCTTTCTTCTGGTGCTCGAATCCAATTAACAAATACGACGTGATTCCGGTCAGCTCCCAGAACACAAAGAGCAGAATGATGTTATCGGCCACGACTACACCCAACATTGCCGCCATGAAGCCGAACAGCAGCATCAGGAAGCGTCCCATCTCCGGATGCCCTTTCAGGTAGCCACTGGCATAGACGACGATCAGCGCGCCCACGCCGGTCACCAGTAACGCCATCAGGCCACTGAACCCATCAAGGCGAAAATCAAGGCTCGCTCCGAGCGCGGCAAACCAGGGATGGGATGTGGTCATCATCTCCCCGGGGGCAAGACCCATCAGTTTCGAGCCGATCCATATCGCTAACGCCGCCGGCACGAGCGCAAACGCCGTGACCGCCGCCCCTCGTGGCTTGGTAAAAACCGCCACCAAGCCGGTAAACGCCAGAATTAAAATCGCTGCAAGTAAGGTCATTCAGGAAAAGTTAAAACCCTTCTACTCCCCCATCAGGCGCTACGCAAACCGTCGAGGAAACCGCGTTGGCTTCCCTTCGCTTTGACCGCCACCACCGGCACCGGACAACCATGAAGAATCGTCTCTGCCGTGCTGCCCAGCAACGTGGCATAGATCGCGTGGTGCCCGCGACAACCAATGATGACCAAATCGTGCCCGCCTTCTTCGACGGCAGATGCGATGGCGGTCGGCGCCAGCAACGATTCCTTGATTTCATAATCAATTTCGACACCCCGAGCACCGACTTCCTCCACAAACTGCCGGAGGTGCGTTTGATGGAATTCCCGCAACTCCGCGACGAAATCCGGCCGGGAAATAGTCGAGCGCGACTGTCCCCACGGCACTTCAAAGGCGTGCAACACGGTCAATTTGGCATCCTCCGCTTCGGCAAAAGCCAAGGCGACGTCCAACGCCTCACGGCTGTAGGGCGAATAGTCCACCGGCACCATCACCCGATCAAAGCTCGAGCCTGCCAACGAAGGCACGGTAAGCACGGAACACGGCGCCTTACGGGCCAGTTTTTCGCTGAGCGACACATCAGTCGCGCTGCGGCCACACACAACCAAATCCGCATCTCCACTCTCCGCCACCCGCAGCACCTCGCCGAGAGGCGAGCCGCGAAACACCACGCGCTCGATCTCCACCGATGAATCAATCGTCAAGTGTTGGGCTATCAGCTCATTCATGCGCGTTAAGGCCACATCCTCGCCCGGTTCAAGCAACCACGGGTAACGCTCCTTCAACTCCGCCGGGATATCGACCGGTTGCCAGGCATGAAGAACTGATACCTTACGAGTCCCGGACAGTCGCACAAGGTTGGCCGCCCACGCCAACACGGCCGCATCAGCGTCTTGCAAGGTAATATTTACGACAATGTGTTGAAAGCGTTTCATGGTAATGGGAGGGAGGAGGAATCAAGTCTGGGTGACCGAAACGACTGCGCATCGATCGTGAATGGCGACACCATACGCTACCTCTTCAATTTCGACTAATACGAAGTTTTGTGTTGATCTTTAGGTTTTCCCTAACCTTTTAGCCAACCCATGAACGACTGGCTCAACTATCATCATCTGCGTTATTTTTGGGCGGTAGCACACGAAGGCAGTCTGCGCCTGGCCGCTGATAAACTTCACGTTTCACCCCCGTCGATCTCAACCCAGATCACGGAGTTGGAGGCCAGTCTGGGTGAAAA
Organism: uncultured Opitutaceae bacterium; assembly: GCA_963977295.1. Lineage (GTDB taxonomy): Bacteria > Verrucomicrobiota > Verrucomicrobiia > Opitutales > Opitutaceae > Actomonas. Next base: position 100 of record CAXBOL010000404.1, on the reverse strand, counting down.
GCTCTTTCGCCGCAAAGGTCGCGCCAACGTGCTGACCGATGCCGGGCAAGTCGCCCTACGCTACGCGGACGAAATTTTCTCGCTCGGTCAGGAGATGACC
>CAXBOL010000403.1:0-5213 GCA_963977295.1 uncultured Opitutaceae bacterium | reverse complement strand
ACGAAACCGGTGTTGTCTTTCACATTCCAAAAATCCACGGCTCTCCCCCGAAATTCCGTGTGCACCCAAGCATGCCAAAGCCCCATGTGATGGTAGTGATCCGGCGCATGAATGGAGGTGACCACCCCGCCGCCTGGCGCATGCAACGGATGAATAAATCCACTTCTTCGATACAGGTCGGAAGTGCCCGCCGGGGCAGGCACGACGGCTTTGTGATAGGTTAAAATGGGTGAGTCAGCGTAACTAACCGTAATCGCATCGGCCGATTCAACCAGAGCGAGGTGCGTCGGTTCGGCTCGCAAAATGGCGACGCAAGCCATCAGTCCGCAGGCAGATCTAAGGAGAGAATTCATCATGGGGATGGGAAACGTTGAACACTTAACCGAACGCTTGGCGACGCAAACCACGCAAGGTGCTCAATTCTCCCCAATCCGTAATCGAGGGGATAGGTTTGGGTTCCGTTCGTTTTCTTTTGCCGGTTTCTCGACCGATCGTCGCCAGATGAGACTGCACGAACGCCCGCGTGCCCAGCACGGCGCCATCACTAAAATATCGCAACCGGCAACGGAGCACCGTGGCAAGCGGGAGGCGGCCACCTTCCGCCACGACCTTTTGGAGTTGTGCCGGCGTGAGGCGACTTCGTCGTGCTTTGACCCGGGAGCCCTTCCCGAAGAGGGTTTGACGGTAGGAGTTCTGGGTCCAACCCCATCCATGCGCGGACGCGCCCTCAATTAGACCGCTGATACCCCGCCGTGCGCACTTATCTCCGGCGACGGCTTCGGCGTAGCCACAGAATCGATAGTCTTTGGGGTCTTCCACGATGCCGGCTCGCACGGCATTCAGATCGATGTAGGCGGCCATGGTTTTCATCACCCCGGATTTGGCCTCAATCAACACGCTTTTAAATCTTTCTGCCCAGAGCGTTCCGAAACGATCATGAGTGCGATTAAACCACTTGGTGAACCGTTGCTTAAGGAGTTTCATGAACATTGAAACATCCCCCATCAGCGCGAGTTGCCGATCCCGCCAAGCCCGCGCCTCCTCCGCATTCACCTGAAGTTGATGTTGAATCACCTCGATCCGCGCCGTCTGGAAGCGAGTCGGCTCCGGGTAAAGCAACCGGTAGCGACGAACTAACTCGGGGTCATCAACCGGCGCAGCTCTGGGAACCCGTAGGAGCACATGGAAGTGGTTATCCAAGATCGCGTAAGTCACGATCTGAACCCCGCAATAGTCCGCGATCGTCCACATCTGTTTGCGCAGCACCTCCTTGGCCACGTCATCGAAGAAGCGCTCTCCATTTACGGTCCGGCTCATGCAATGGTAAACCGCCGCCGCCTTGTCCGCATCCACCTTAATCCGAGCCTGCCTCATCCCCCCACCCTACCTCCTCAACCACGCCAATCAACCTCTATTTGTGTCTGTCCCTAGTTTTAGTTATCGATTGATGTAACAACTCGGACTGCTCGGCGTCTGATCTCTCCCTCATGGTTTCCTTGATCCACCTAGGCTATCGCGTCCGGAGACTTCACGCCCCTGCCGCACTTTTGATGTTACTCCTGCAACGCACGCCGGTGCTCCGCGTGCTCACCTCCAGCGAGTTGGTGAATCAGGCGACATCGACTTGGATCTTACGCTCAATAATTGCTTCCTCCGCGACCCTGGGCGCCGTGGATACCCTCGCCGGAGCCACCACCCTGAGTCCCTCCGCGGGCTCACCACAAAACCCTGCCGCCGCGAAAGTGGGAGAACCCTTTGTCGGCGGCTTTTCGGTCATCGGCGCTCCCAAAACTCCCCAATCTTACGAGATCACCGGATCATTTCCACCCGGTATAGTGGTTGCAGGATTGGTCGGTGACACGGTCAATGCGTCGCTCGTAACGCTCTCCGGCACCCCGACATTGGCCGGAAATTTCCCCATCAACATCCGTGCTTGGAACGCCACCAACAAACAAGGCGACGGGGGCAAAAATTTCTACATCTACACCATCGCCATCGCACCGAGCTCCACCTCGGGATTTCCTCCCGAGATTACTTCGCCACCCCAATCCCTAGCGTCCTCCATCGGATCTGAAGTGACTTTCACGGTCACCGCAAACGCAGACCCCTCGCCGACTTACCAGTGGCGAAAAAACGGAGCCCCAATCCCCGGCGCCACCGGGGCCAGTCTCACACTCAGCTCCATCAGCTCCACCGATGCCGGCAACTACAGCGTGATCGTCACCAATACCCTCGGCAGCACCACTAGCTCCATCGCCACTCTCTTCGTCACGGCTGCCGCCCCGCTCTCAATCACCACCCAGCCCAATTCGATTAACCTCGCCTCCGGCGCCTCCGCCACGTTCACCGTCAACGCTTCCGGCAACGGCACCGTCACCCGTCAATGGTATCGCTACCGAACCGGCGAACCCGCGCCTCAACCCATCGCCGACGCCACCCAAAGTGCCTTCACGATCCCCAGCGTAAAAGCCGCCGACATGGGGTTCTACTTCGCCCGGGTCTCCGACTCGACCGCACAGATCGACTCCAACGCCGCCATCCTCACCACCACCGGCAGCAACAGCCGGCTCATCAATCTCTCCACCCGCGGCCGTATCGAGTCCGGAGGCTCGCTCACTCCTGGTTTCGTCCTCCGCGGCAACGGCAGCAAAACCCTTCTCGTGCGCAGCGTCGGCCCGCGCCTCCTCGAATTCGGTCTCAGCGAAGCCCTCCTCGATCCCACCTTGGATCTCATACCGCTCGGTGGATCGTCGCCCCTTGTCTCCAACAACAACTGGAGCGACGCCTCCAACTCCGCTCAACTTGCCTCCACCAGCGCACTCCTCGGCGCCTTCCCCCTCCCCTCCAACTCCCTCGACGCCGCCGTGCTCTCTGCGGTGCCCCTGCCCAACGCCCAAGGCAACACCGGTTACACCGTCTCCATCCGCTCAACGTCCCCGACGGCCACCGGCATCGCCATCGCCGAAGTCTACGATCCCGCGGATGGCGGCCCCTAAGCCAATCTCGTCAATGTCTCTGCTCGCGGCTTCTCCGGCACCGGGGTAGACGCTCTCATCCCCGGTTTCGTCATCGGAGGTGATGACGCCAAAACCATGCTGATTCGGGTCGTGGGTCCCGTCCTCGCCGACTTCGGCGTCCCCGACACGATGGCCGACCCCCAGCTCGAAGTCGTGCCCCTCGGCCAACCCTTCGTCATCGCCGCCAACGACAACTGGGGCGGCACCGTTGCCCTCAAAAACGCCTTCGCCTCCGTCGGCGCCTTCGCCTTCCCCAACGCCCAATCCAAAGACGCTGCGGTCGTCGTGCGTCTTCCCCCCGGCGGCTACACCGTCCGCGTCATGGGGGCCAACCAAACAACCGGCGTCGTGCTCGTCGAAGCCTACGATCTGGATCCCTAGCCTCGCCCTGCCTAACCCCGCCTAGCCCCGCGCCGTCTCATCCTTCGCCTCGCGCCGTCCCGCTCGCCCGACTCTTCACTGCCGCCACCGCAATCATTCGCCGCTGCAGCCGCAGCCGCACCCCTCGCATCCTCAACTCGTGGCGTGCTGCTGCAACAGCTTCAGTGGCACGATTTCCAACGTTCGCTCGTGCGTGGCCGACAATATGACCGGCGACGCCACTCCCACCTCTAACGCCTCCCGCCATCGACTCGCGCACAGACACCAGCGATCGCCCGCGCGCAACCCCGGGAACTGATACTGCGGCATTGGCGTGATCAAATCGTTCCCCGCCGCCAGATTCGCCGCCAAAAACTCCTCGGTCACCTCCACGCAGACCGTATGACATCCGTGATCCTCAGCGCAGGTATCACAGTGCCCATTGCGAAAAAACCCCGTCACCGGATCGTGCGAACACGATTTTAATGGGCCACCCAAGACGTTACGTGAAGGAAAAGGAGTCATAGCCCCCACGTTGACTCGCGACTTCGAGTGCGGCGATCAAACAAGCGCACTCGCTCCGGTTTTCCATCCGACTGGGCAACATTAACCACCACCCGTGTTGAGGCCTGACCACGGACCTATTCACTCCTCTTGTCCCATGAAAACTCCCTTCCTTGCAGTCTTGCTCATGACTCTCGCCGCCCACACTTTCGCCGGAGTCGTTTCGGACCACGGACACCTCCGCACCGCCGGAAACCGCATCGTCGGCGACGACGGGCAACCCGTAGCCCTGTCGGGCATGAGCTTCTTTTGGAGCCAATGGGAAGGTGAATTCTACACCCCCGAAACCGTCGCATGGCTCGTGCAAGACTGGCACATCACGCTCACCCGCGCGGCCCTCGGCGTCCACGACGGTGCCCTCGGCTACCAACAGCAACCCGCCGCCGAAAAGGCCAAGGTCAAACGCGTCATCGATGCCGCCATCGCCAACGATATCTACGTGCTCATCGATTGGCATGATCACCACGCCGAAGACCACGTCGACGACGCCGTCGCCTTCTTCTCTGAAATGGCCCGCACCTACGGCAAGCACCCGCACGTCATCTACGAGATCTACAACGAGCCGCTCAACGTCTCCTGGTCCGACACCATCAAACCCTACGCCGAAAAAGTTATCGCCGCCATCCGCGCCCACGATCCCGATAACCTCATCATCGTTGGCACGCGCAATTGGTCCCAACGCGTCGACGAGGCGGCCGCCGCCCCCATCGCGGACCCCAACGTCGCCTACACCCTGCACTTTTACGCCGGCACCCACAAAGCCAACCTTCGCGCCATCGCCCAAAAAGCGCTCGACGCGGGTGTCGCCCTCATGGTCACCGAATGGGGCACCATGGACTCCACCGGCGACGGCAAAATCGACCGCACTTCCGTGGCCGAATGGATGGCCTTCATGAAAGCCAACCACCTCAGTCACGCTTCGTGGGCCGTCTCCAACAAAGCCGAAACCGCCTCCATCGTGAAACCCCACGTGACCAAAGTATCCGGCTGGACCGAAGACGAACTCACCCCCAACGGCCGCGTCCTCCGCACGCTTCTCCGCAGCGACTAACCTCATCCGTCACCGCTCACCAACTCGCCACGCTCCTCGATCCTTAGTAACGTATTACGTTACAAACTACCCGAATCATCGCCTTACCCCCCTCCCCCAAACCCATCCGGCTGACCCCTCGAGCCCGAGTAACGTAATACCTTACCATCTTCCTCGCCCCTTTGTCTGCGCCCCGTCGCTTACCAGCGCCCCGTCGCACCGCCTCCGTCCGCTAGCCGGTG
>CAXBOL010000402.1:0-5221 GCA_963977295.1 uncultured Opitutaceae bacterium | reverse complement strand
CAGGATCGGTGGCCTGACTGGGCTCCTCCATCGTCGAGCCGTGCATGGCCACGATGCCTTTCGCCAGGTGCTGGGCCCGGCTGGCAAAGGCCGGCATGCGGGCTTCCTGATCGGGATGAATCTGACCTACTTCGCCGCGGAACAGCTTCTCCAACCACGCCACCGTGAACTTGTCTCCGGCCTGATCAATGCGGGGCAATTTATTGTCGCCCGAATGACAGCTCATGCAGTTCAATCGCTCCATCGTGCGTTGCGCATACTCTCGTGGCGTCGGATGAGTAAGATACTGGCTGCCGGTGTTTTGAAACTTCACCAACGCGTTCCGCTTCGGCGCATCCAAATCCAACTCGGGCACTCGTCCCCACTCCTCGGATACGCAGCCATCTTCATACCAATTCGTGGCCCAAATCGTGTCCAGATCGGCCGCCCCGGAGCGGAAGGACCGATCCTCAGTGCCGTGACACACCAAACAGTTGGCCGCCACGAGCGATTCCCCTTTCAGCGGATTTCCTTCTGGGGCCGAGTCGCTCTTGGGTCGCTGGGACAAAATGTAACTGGCCAAATCCTCCGCTTCTTGATCGGTCAACCGGAGATCGGGAAAAGTCGTATCGGGATGGTGCGAGGTCGGATGAGCCAAAAAGGACTTCAACCCCGCCGGCGTATGCTTCGCTTCCTGGATCAGGGGCTTCACCCAAGGAGTAAGGTGCAACTTCTCCATCAAGGCCTCGCCCGCGGCCGCGTCGCCCGCCACGGTTTCCGCTGCGTGGCCTGAGCGCTGTTGGGCGAGATAAGCCACCACGTCGTTGGCTCCCGCGGTGATTACTTGAGGACACCCGCCCTTCGGTTCGCGCACCCAGTCATACAGCCAGGCCTCTTCAAACCGATCCCCCGATTCGTTCAGATCAGGGATCGTTTCGAGCAGCTCCGGCATCGCGACGCGGGCATCCAAGGGTTTGTCCGGGGCGTGGCACTCGATGCAACGCAAGGTCGCAAAGAGCTCCCGACCCTGCCGCACGGCGTGGCCTCGATCCAACGAGCTGTCCGGCGAGTGCAACAGGCGCGCGGCTGGCACTGGTTCCCACACGTAATCCTTGCCCCTCCACAACAGTTTCAAGCGCCCCGTGGACGCCTCGCCACTGGCAAGATGCGCATACAGGGCGTGACCTCCTGTTTCCAAACTCATGACCGGACTTTCGATCGGCAATAAACCTTCCGCGACAACCTTGCCGCCGATTTGGAGCACAGCCTCTCCTTCGCCTTCAATTTTGAACGCGATCTCGTCGCGTTGATCCATCGCCAAGGTCGCCTCGAGAATCGCTTCAAACGGACGCTTTGAGCGCATGAACGGCGATAGCGTGGTTTGATCCGGCACGCTGAGCGCCACTCGATCCAGCACCGTCTTATCGCTCTCCGCCGAATAGGCCATGGTCATGGTCACTCCCGGCTCACCGATCGGCGCACTCGGGATTTCGGGCAAGTTGTTCAAGTCCAGCCCGTGGTCGGCGAAGGCCGGGCGCAAATTGTGAATCGTATTCCAAACCGTAGTTCGCACTTCGGCCCCATTGGACGTCGCAAGATCCATCTGAATTTCCATCTGCATGGCTGCAGTCATGTGAGGAACGTAGAGAAACACCGTTTTCCCATCGTTGAGCAATGTGGCCGCTCGCACCGACACTTGGTCGACGTTGTTGACTACCCCTTTAGACGGTTCCGACCACGCGCGTTGCTCCAGGTCGAGATCACGATGGTCGATGGAAAATCGTCCGCTGCCGTATTGCGGTCCCCATACATAATTCCATTTCTTCACCGCATAACGACGCACGTCTTCGACAGTCGTATTATCCAACGCTCCGGAGAATTCGATCAGGATGCCATTGGCGTAGGCTTTCAGGCCGATCGGCGTAGGTTCCGCCTCGCCCAGGTAACGCACCCGCTGAAATCCCGTGCCGCCGTTGGTTTGCCATCCCCGTAGTCCCATCACGTAAAGATCGCCGCTCTTCGGGTGAAATCGCCCGCGCTGGGCTGGAATACTCAGATCGATCGGCAGTTTATAAACCGCACCTTGCACCTGTCCGTTCACCTCGTCACGCATCACCCGAAACACGGACGATCTCCCGTAGGAGAAGTGCAGCATCTCCCCGCGATGCAAGGGCCCCCACTCGCTATCCTCCGGCACCCATAACTGACTCCCGCTGGAGTTATCCACATCGTAAGGCATCCAGACCAAGGGCTTTTCGTAGTCCGTCGGTGATCCAGGCAACAACTCCACGAATTCCCGGCCGTCCCAAACGCTCGGCACCACCCCATGAAAGCTGCCCGGCTTGCTCCACGTAATTTTGCACCGCGGCACCCAGGATCCTTCGTTCTCGCCCGTCGTGATTTCCCCGTTGGGCCCGACGCCGATGCCACCGGGCGCCCGCAGTCCCCATGCATAACGTTCCAACGTTTCACCATCCGGTGAGATTTTCAGCACGGCGCCATTGTGTTCCGTCCAGGGCGAAAACCCGCGCCCGCCCGACTGCACCGGCATCGCTTTGGAGAACCAAAGATTCCCCTCCTGGTCGGTGACCAGATCGAAACTAACCTCATGAACCCCCGCCGTGATCTTTATGTCGTTGTTGAAGTTCTCATAAAAGTCCGCCTCCCCATCGCCATTGAGGTCATGCAGACGCGTGATTTGATCGCGCCCCTGAGTGTAAACGACCCCGTCGATGATCTTCAGCCCCAGTGTCTGGTAAAGCCCGCTGGCAAAGCGCTGCCATCGAATCGATTGCAGGTCGCCCTGCATCCCACTCGCAACCCACACATCACCGTTCCAAGTGGAGCACGCCACGCGATCGCCATCGTCGAAAAAGTCGAACGCCCCGAAACGCGTGTTGGCGAACCAGGGATTTTCGGAGGGATAGGGAATCGTATCCAAGGCATAAGGACGCTGATCCGGACCGATGATGCCCTTGGTGATGATCGTCTCCGGGTAAATCGCCGGCCCGCCCACCGCAAACGCGGCCCAATCAATGGGCGCAGGCGTCAATCCCACCGCAGTCTGGTCGTTATAAACGACCTGAAACTCCGTAGCCTCCGTCCCGGCCGGCAGCGTCACCACCACCCGACCACTCTCCAGCGTCTCCAGTCGCATACCTTCAGCCCCGCCGATCAAATGATGGGAAATCTGACGCCACTGCCCTTTACCCTGATCCTCCGGGAATGGATCCGCCACCAGCACCTGCAATTGGCGGTGCGTCGCGCCGGTTTTAAAATACCGCACCAATCCTCCGTCGGCAAAACGCGGGGACTCCCGCACCAACGTCTGGTCCACGGTGTATTCGATCAACACGTCACCGCCATGCCGATACAACCCATGATATTTGGCCATTTCCCGCGGCAACGGTCCATAACCATCCAACCGACGATCATGCCAATTGCCGTCAATCGACCAACCGGGAGTGCGTTCATTGAGGAAAAAGTAGGCCGCACGTTCGGCCGGCAGGTAGGAGTTATCGGCATGCTTCCCGTTCCACGGCGTGCCCCCCAACTTCACTCTGCCCTCAAAGCCACCGACCATGCGCATCAACTCAGTATCGAACACCACCGTGCGATCTTCGGCGGCGCCCACTTTGATCGCGATCCCCTTGAGCACGGCCACTCCGCCCTTCGACCCCGGGGCCAGAAAAGTGTCCGAGATGAACGGTCCCGTATCCATCAGGTCAAACCACTCGGCATTCGCCAGCTGGGCCGCCCGCTCCTGCGCGAGTTCACCGCGGGTCGCTGGCGCCGCGTGACCGGCCAACGTCGTGGCGAGGATAATTCCGTTGATGATAACTGTCTTTAAACGATCCATGCTTAGGTAGGGGGGGGAAGTCGGGGGTTAACGTGGAGTGGCCGGGTTCTCGAACCAGACGATGCCCCAACCTCCGTTTTCTTCGGTCGTGGCCATGTCCAAATCGCCGTCACCGTCGAGGTCGGCGAGGTATACATTGTCCATTTTTTTGCGGGTTTCCGGGCCGGGTAAATCCATCAGGGTCGTGGTCCAATCCTCGGGCGACATGCCATCGCCGGTCATCGTCAAATACCAGAACTGAGCCTCATATTCCGGCATGACCACGATTTCGGGGAGAGTCGGATCTCCATTCAGTTCGAGCAATCCGACTCCCTTTGATTTCGCGTTCATCCCCTTGGCGGTCAGGCCAGCGGGCTGCACCGGTTGAGGCACCTTCACCTGGTGATAATTGGGAGGCCCACGGTCGTTGGTGCGAAGATAGAGGCTAACCAGCCCGGTCTTACTGGCTTTGACCAGATCCAGGCGTCCGTCCCCGTTCACATCGCCCAAGACCATGAACATGCCGTCAATCTCCGCATCGATCATTTTGATCGGCCAGGGCTGGGTAAGGTATTCCCCCCCGAGGTTTTCGTAATAAAAGGTGCCCTGCTTCCTGCGCTCCTGCACGACGATGTCGTTGTCCCCGTCGCCATCGATGTCGTGAACAATCGTGGTCATCGGCCAGTCCGCTTCACCCAGTTCGTAGCGTGTCCAGTGCGCCGCGTCGTGTTTGTGGGTGACAGGTTGTTTATACCAAGCTTTCGCACCGACGATCAGGTCGTTGAGGCCGTCGCCGTCGACGTCGCTCACCACCGGATTGCGCTCCTCGTGCGCAAAAAGGGTCATCCGCACCCACTTGCTGGCATCTCTAAGCACATCTCGACCGGGGTTGAAAAAAACGTGCCCCCCGTTCGCGATGTAGTCGATGTCCCCATCGTCATCAAGGTCACCGATGCCGGAGTCTTCACACTGACCGTGTGGCTCCAGTTCGATATAATCGGTCCAGAGATCACGAACCTTGCTCTCCCCGGGATTGAAATAGAGACGACTGTAGCCGCCTTCTTCGAAATTAACGAAGACGTCGAGATCGCCATCGCCATCCCAATCGTGGGGATTGAACCCATCGGGCCCATGATCAAGCGGGTCAGGCTGAATGACGTGAGCCCGCCAGCCACTCGGACCGGCCACGCCCACAAACCGCGTCCAGGCGTCCGCATCATTGCCGGACTTACCTGCGGCAAAACCCGGCAGCATGGCCAGGAACGAGACGATCGCAAATCTCCAAACCGTCTTCATCAATGCCGGGGGGTCTGATCCATTATTTTCTCGTCCAAAGATACGTTTGAGGGGGGGTAGCGTGCAAGGTTCGGAAACAAGGACCGTTCCCGCACGCTTTAAAGACGA
>CAXBOL010000401.1:0-5225 GCA_963977295.1 uncultured Opitutaceae bacterium | reverse complement strand
GATGTCCGAGCGAGTCCGGCCGATCGCAAACGACAACTGGCCAACATCATCACGGGCCGCAAAAACGGGCGTCTGCCTCGCACGATCGTGAACCGATTTTGGCAACGATTTATGGGGCGCGGGCTGGTGGAGCCGATCGACGAAATGGACCGCCCGGCCTGGTCGCCGGAATTGATGGATTGGTTGGCCGAAGACCTCGTGGCACATCGTTTCGATCTGAAGCACACCATGATGCAGATCTTGACTTCGCGAGCCTATCAACTGCCTGCGGTGCCCGATAAAGAAGGGGAGACGACCTACGTCTTTCAAGGGCCCACGGTGCGTCGCTTGAATGCCGAACAATTCACCGATGCGATCATGTCAGTCGCAGGTCTCGAGTATCCGCGCAACGTGGCCAACGTGAATCGCAACGTCGCGCTGGCGGCGGACGACGGCATGGATTTACCGCTGATGCCCCAGTGGATCTGGACGTCGCCTGAGGCAGCCACGGGCGCGAAGCCGGAGGACGTGACCTTTAGCCGCACTGTGACTCTCGCGGCCCCGCCCACGGAGGCGATGCTGACGATCGCGGCCGACAACGGCTACACGGTGACAATCAACGGCAAACGGGTGGGCTCGTCGTCCAAGCGCACCAGCACAGGCGCGGAGACTTACGATATCGTGAAACAGTTGCAAGTGGGGGCGAACGAGATTGAGGTGACGGGGAACAACTTCTTTCCTGACGGGACCCCGACCCGTTTGCGGCCGGGCATGACCGAGCCGCTGCCCACGCCGCCCGAGTCCTTCAATCCCGCGGGGGTGCTGGTCTACGCGCGCATCCGATCAGCGGATACGGTGGATGATTTCGTTTCGAATGCAAAGTGGCTCGCGACCACTGGATTGGGTGAAGCGAGTCCGGTTTTTGAATTGGGCGGGATCGACTTGGAACCATGGCGCGAAGGGCGACACTTTTTGGAACTCGCCGCGGCACCGCCCGACGAGGCGCCGGTGCATCGGGCCTCGCTCGTTGCGGCCGATCCTTTGATGGTGGCCCTGGGCCGTCCGAACCGGGAGCAAACGGTGACGGTGCGACAGGAAGCCGCGACGACGCTCCAGGCGCTCGAACTCACCAACGGCAGCACGCTGGCATTGCTGTTGGGCAAAGCGGCGGACGAGCTGGTCGCGACGGCCCCGGCGGACAGCCGCGAACTGGTGCAACGCCTCTACCACTCCACCCTGAGTCGCGCCCCTCGTCGGGCCGAGTTGGTGGCAGCGACGGAGTTGATCGGCACTCCGGCCCAAGCCGCCGGGGTGCAAGACCTGTTATGGGCGCTCACAGCGCTCCCCGAATTTCAACTGATTTACTGAGCTACCCTCCCCATGAATCTTCAACGTCTCATCGCTCAGCGCGCCTTTCAGCAGGCTCATCCTCACCTCGATACCCGTCGGGATTTTTTGAAAAAGGCGTCCACGGCCACGCTCGCGGCCCTTGCGGCCGGAGCGCCGCGCTCGTTACTCGCCAACGCGGAGGTGCGCAAACTCGCGCCGACGGCGGATCGCGTGATTGTGCTGTGGATGGCGGGCGGTATGGCCCACACCGAGACCTTCGATCCGAAGCGTTACACGCCTTACCGGGATGGGTTGAATCCGGACGAAGTGCTGAGCACGTTTCCCTCGATTCCGACGGCGGTCGATGGGGTGCGGTTCTCGGCCGGGTTGGAGAATCTCGCCAGCGTGATGGATCGCGGCACCTTGATCCGCGGCATGCAGGCGGCGGATCTTGGGTTTATTTTGCATTCCCGGCACCAGTTCAACTGGCACACGGGTTACGTGCCGCCGCAGACCGTGGCGGCGCCGCATCTGGGCGCGTGGATGGCGCGGACGCTCGGACCGAACGATCCGGCCATGCCCGCGTTTATCAACATTGGCCAACGGTTTAATTTGGGCGAAGGCGAAGAATTGAAGGCGTTCACCACGGCTGGTTTTCTGGGCAGTGAATTCGGTCCGTTCAATGTCGCGTTTCCCGAGCAAGCTGCGGATGCGGTGCGACCGCCGGAAGGCATGAGTCCGGGGCGTTTTGCCAACCGGGAGAAGTTTTACCGGAAACTGCTGGCGGAGAGTCCGATCGGGGAGGCCGGCAGCGACTATCAGAAGGAGTCGTTGCTGCGGGCGATGGACAATGCGCACCGGTTGCTCAATTCGCCCTCGGCCAAGGCCTTCGACCTGACGCTCGAGCCGCTGGCCAACACGCGGAAGTATTACCCCGACTATGATGCATCGACGCGCTTCGATGCACCCCGTGATCGCATGGGCGGCAAATACGAAGAAAGCATGGTCGGTCGTTTCGGGCTGGGGTGCCTACTGGCGCGGCGCCTCTGCGAGTCTGGGGCACGATTCATCGAAGTGACGACCGAATACATTCCGTTTTTCAATTGGGACACCCACGAAAACGGCCACTCCCGACTGGTCGGTATGAAGCGGATGATTGATGCGCCGATTGCACAGCTTGTGCGCGACTTGGAGGAGCGTGGTTTGCTGGATTCGACGTTGGTGGTGGTCGCGAGTGAGTTCAGTCGTGACATGATGGTCGAAGGCAAGCCGGACAAAGGCGTGACCAACCAAGTCGAGGTGCCGACGGTGATCAACGATCCGAAATTCTATGGCATGCATCGCCACTTCACGGCGGCGGGCAGCGTGTTGCTCTTTGGTGGAGGCGTTAAGCAAGGTTACGTGCACGGCGTCACGGCAGACGAACGTCCGTGCAAAACGATTGCCGATCCGGTGACAATCTCGGATCTCCACGCTTCGATTTACCGCGCGGCAGGCATCGCAGCGGACCACCATTACGAGATCGAGCGCCGCCCGTTTTACGTGACTGTCGACGGCAAAGGGAAAGCGGTGGATGCGCTGTTTCGGCGGGGAGTTTGAGGACCGTTATGCGGTGCGGCAGGAGTGTTGCTGAACCCCGCAGCGTGAGACGCTGGAATGGCAGAAGGCCTGAAATGATTGCCCACTAAACTACACGAAATCGCGCTGAAACGGATCCAAGGGAAAGGCCTTTTTTTAACCGCGAAGTTCGTGAAGGGGCACGGAGTTGAGCGGAAAGAGGCGAAGGAGATCGGTGAGTTGGTTGGATGGGGTTGGCCTGCGTGGGGCGGAATGACGGAAGGGTTCTGATTCCATCAGCTCGACAAGACAAGACTTGTTTTAACGCATCCCCCTTCACCGATGCTTCGGAGGACAGGAAGTCACTAGGTCGGTAAGAACGCAAAGATCAGTGGTTGAATAACTTGCTGCCTAATTCGGCGGCTTTGCAACTTGGGGTTAAAGTCTAAATCCAAGCGCTGATTGGTATGAGCCAATGGTTTGGAATGAATCGGACAGCGTTTTTTACAGGAGCGTCAAACGTAGGTAAGGCAGGTGAGTTTGGTTCTCCGTTCTCTCCGTTTGCTCCTGAAAAAAGTGCAGCGGATTGGCGTCATGGGTCAAAGCTTCCATAGTCGGCCCGCAAGGCGAGATTCTGCCGGACGCAGAGAGCTCGGTGTGCTTAGGAGGTTGGAAGGAGGGAGGGGTTTTATACCCCGACTGATTGATGGTGGGAGCGTGAGGCCGGTGTCGGGGAGTAAACCCCCTCCGACATTTCAAGCTATTGCCAGCTGAAGGGGTAGTAGGGGAAGCGGGGGATGCACTGACTCGAAGTTAGGAATTAGTGGCGATGGCCACTGTCGGTTGGCGATCGACGGTCTTGCGGCGGCGTTTCCAGCGTTCTTCGACGCCGGTGATTTGACCCGATTCATCGACCAGGAACTCGATGGTCATCTTGCCGTCTTCGATGACAAAGAGGCGGTCGCCGGCCGGGTAAAACACCATGGGCTTTTGCTCCTGATAGCGCCACGTGAAGGTATTTCCTTCGATGGCGAAACGGTGGGTGGTTTCCGACTCATCATGGTCGTGGTAGTCGCCGGTAAACGAGGCGTAGGCCGCGGGGTCGAATGCGGTCAGGCGTTCTGGCGTGATAAACGGATCTTTGGCGTATTCGGCGTTCTTGGCCTGTTGTTCCCGGATGGCGGCGAGGGCGCGCTGGCGCTCGGTGGAGCCATTGAATTTGAAGTCGGGCATCAGCACTTGAATGTAGGCTCCGGTCAGGGCCATGATATCGTCGTCGCTGTAGTCGGTGCGCGTGCCGAGCACGGTCATGAACAACATGCCTTTGCGCGCGCCCTCGACGGCTTTGCGGATGGTGGGTTTGAACAGGACTAACGCGCTGCGCACGGCAGCTCGACCGAAGAACCCAACGTCTTCACTTTCCAAGGCCAACGGCACGACGTCCTTGAGCACTTGGTCGAAGGCACTCTTCGGCGGGAGATAGAACACCCAATGAAAGCGTGCCAGTTGGTCCTCGGCAAAATCGGCTTCGGTCAATGAATGGAATTTCAGCTCAACGCGCTCGACGTCGAAGTCCTCTTGCCAAGCGATGAGGTAGAGCTGGGAACCGATGCCTTTGAGTGGCAGGGGAAGGGCCTTCACGACCATTTCAAACGTGATGGGCAGGTCGTCTTTTCCCTCGTCCATATCGATCTTATCTTCCCATTCCGCCAGCATGGCCGCGACCTCAGGGGCTCGGGCGGCGGTCTCGGGTTGGAGTTGCCCGGCCCCGGCCATGGCGATGAATTTTCGGAATACGTAGAGCGGGTGAGGTTCATGGTCGTCACCCACAATGATGAGGCCGCGACCGGTGGATTTTTCGATGGTATCGTAGGCGATGGACACCACCTCTTCGCCGAATTTTTCCGCGTAGCGCCGATCCGATTTCGATCGGGCATGGATGGAGATCGAGAGATCTTCGCCCTCCACCACGAAGGGAGCGAGTTCGATCGCGGGGAGGAAATCCGAGTTGGTGCCCGACGCGATGGTGGGAACCTCGGTCTTGGCGAAGGCCAACGAGAGGGTGAGGCCCAGCGCGGCTGAGCCTCGCGCGAGGCGGGAGATGAGTGAACGACTTCGATTCTGCATGATCTGTCTTTGCTTGCACACCGAGATGGCGCGGAAGGTCGCAGGTATTTTTGAAATTATACCAGTAGCCCAATTGAATTGGACTAATTTTAACGCAAAGTCACCAAGTCGGTAAGAACGCAAAGTTTAGCAGTGGAATAACTTGCTGCCTGATTCGGCGGCTCTGCGACTTGGCGTTAAGGTCTAAATCCAAGCGGTGATTGGTGTTATTGGGCGGGAAATAGGGAAGCGAG
>CAXBOL010000400.1:0-5235 GCA_963977295.1 uncultured Opitutaceae bacterium | reverse complement strand
CCTTCGACCACCAAATCAATTTCAAAATCCACCGGTTGGTCCGGATCCGTCTCGACCGCCGCCTGCAATCCCGCCGCCCATCCGCCCAACCCGGTCCCGCTCGCCAGATCCCGCTTCAATCCTTGCCACTTCACGCTCTGCATCGAACGAAGTCCTCGTGAATCGGATACACCGATCACGCACCGGGCTTCGTTCCACAGAAAAACACGATTCTCCGGATCAAAGTTTTCCACCGCAAAGGATCCCGTCATCTTCAAGCGTCCGGTGTAGACCCGCGCCTGATAAATTCCCCGCCACAACAGCCGTGGCTCGATCGTGCCGTCCACGTTCAACTCGGCCGGCGTCAGTCGAAGTTCACTCCGGATGCGTCGTAGTCCATCCTCGGAAATCGACTCGACCGGCACCACTAAAATGGGACCGGTCACGCGTTGGCTCCCGCCCCACGCCGCCGTCACTTCCGCGACTGCCGAGGCATGTCGACTCGCGCGCTCATCTCGTTTCAAATCGATAAGCACCAGGGGCAATTGCATCACGACCAGAATCACCCCAATCATGATCAACTTGGACGAAACCCGACCGCGCCACGAAGACGAAGTCGAAGGAAGAGAAGGAGGTTGAGAATCCATCCCCACATCCTGACCCCCAACTGTGAAACGAGTGTGAAGTGAAGATGAAATCTAGCCGAACAATCCGGGCCATAGGAGGGCGGCTTCCCCACCGAAATGAAACCGTTGTCCGAATGCAGCGCACCCAATGGTCTGGCCTTTAGGTAATCCAGCAGCCTCCCCCATCAGCGTTTCCATCGAGGCAATCGCATCCACGCCCGCGCTCCGCCTTCCGGCCGGTTGCCCAATCCCGCCGTGCCTTGGTGCAAGGTCGCGATTTCCCGCACAAAATTCAACCCCAGCCCCGTGCCTTTTCGACCGGTCGCCGGTCGGGGCAACGAATAGAAACGCTCAAACACGCGTGCCTGTGCGTAGTCGGGAATCCCGGGTCCTTGATCCTTCACTTCGATCTCGACTTCACCGTCGCTGACCTTCCACCCGATCACGATCTCCGACTCCTCCGGCGCGAAACTCACCGCGTTGTGCAGCAGATTCGCCAGGGCCTGATGCACCAGAAATCGTTCGCCCAGGACCTCGACCGACCCTCCTGGTTCCTTGAGCACCCGCACGCGCCTAGCCTCCAAGTCGCCCATAGCCGCGCCGACTACCTCATCCACCACGTCCGCGATGCCAAACGGTTCCGGATGCTCCAGCTGCATCCGCGACTCCAACGCCGCCAGTCGCAGCATCCGATCAACGACCTCATGCAATCGCGCCGCCTCTCCTTTCAAGTTAGCCAAAAACTTCGCCCGATCCTCCGGCGGCATTTCTTCGCTCAACAGCTCCGTCGCCGCCCGAATCGCCGAGAGCGGCGCCTTAATCTCATGGGCCAAATTCTGCGTGTAAAACTCAACATACGCTTTGCCCGCCAATGCTTGCCGCATGCCTTCCATCGCTGCACTGACGGCCGCGATTTCCGTCGCTCGGGAAGCGGGCGGCTTTGCCTCCTTTCCGTCTCGCACCGCCGCCGCATACGCGGCCAATCGTTCCAGTGAAATCGTGAGTTTATGCGCCAACCACCACCCCAACGCGACCATCACGGCAGCGATAATCAACGCACCAATAGTCAGTTTCTTTCGTTCCGACCAAATCAACGCATTCACCGAGCGCAACGGACGCGACAACACCACCCGCCCTCGAGCCTCCGACGCACCGCCAACCTCCGCGAAGACCTTGAGTTCACCTTCATCCCAAAACGGCTGACTATCGATGAACTGGCTTATGCGGTCCTTGGCACTCTTGAACCGTTTGGCCTCGAACTCATCCGTCCCCCCTGGATTCGAGGACCGCGATTCGAACAGCACTTGACCCTTCGCGTCTTCCACCCTCAGAGCCAACCCACTGTCCACCGCCGCCAAGGCCGCAAACGTCGGTGTCCAGTCCTGCTCAGACTGTTGCCCCAGCGACGCCGCGAGCAACTCGGCGGAGTCCTGCATCGTGCGTTCGATCGAACTCACATAGCGCGGCCGCACCTCGGCCAACACGAACCTCATCAACACTGCCAATCCCGCCGCCGACGCGATGACGTAGGTGCCAAACAAAGCCGTGCGAATCTTCACGGCTCCAATCTCCACGCATACCCCAACCCGCGATGCGTTTGGATCGGCTCCCCGTCTGGCTGAATCTCCCGCAGTTTCGCCCGCAACGTTTTGATGTGCGCATCCACCGTCCGATCCAAGCTCGACCCCGGATCCTCCCACCCGGCTTCCATCAATTGATCGCGTGAAAGCACGTGCCCCGGACGCGTTGTCAGAGCTCGCAACAGTCGAAATTCGTAGCGCGTAAGATGCAGACGGCGACCGCAATAGATCGCCTCAAATTTTTCCGCGTTAATTTGTAGTGTAGATTCTGTTACGTCCTTTGTTACCTTCCCCGGTTCAGGGCTTGTCGTGCTCGCCATAGGTCCCCGTCGCAGGATGGCGCGCACCCGGGCCGTGACTTCTCTCGGACTGAACGGCTTGGTCACGTAATCATCGCCCCCAATTTCCAAACCCACCACCCGATCAATTTCACTTTCCCTCGCGGTGAGAAACAATACCGGCACAGCACTGTGCTGCCTTAACGCTTTGCACCAATCAAATCCACTGCAATCAGGCAACCCCACGTCCAGGATGACCAAATCCGGTTCGTCCCTCGCGAACGCCGCATTGGCGGTTTGTCCCGTCAAACAATGCACGGGCTTGAACCCTTCGGTCCTCAAGGCGTAAATCAGTGTGTCCGCAATCGACGGCTCATCCTCAACGATCAAAATCACCGATGTTCGCATGACCGTCGCATTCGTCACGGGATTAAGCGACGAGTCCCGCGTCTTCCGGCAGACCCAATCGAATGTTCATGCACTGGATCGCGGAGCCGGACGCGCCTTTGCCGAGGTTGTCGATGCGCACGATCACCACCGCTTGTTCATCGTGCCCCGTCACAAACACGTCTGCGCGATTGGTGCCGTTGCAGGCCTGCACATCCAGAAACCCACCATCCCAATTCTCCGCATCGTCGCCCAGAGGTTTCACCTTCACGAACGTCGCCCCCGCATACGCTTTGGCCAACACCGCATGCAGGTCGGCCAATTTCGGGGCTCCCGGCAACACCGAAAGCGGCAGCGGAATCGACACTGCCAAGCCCTGCCGAAACGCCCCCACCACGGGTTGAAACAACGGCGCGTATTCCAATCCCGCATGCTGCCGCATTTCCGGCAAGTGTTTGTGGGTAAGCCCCAGCGCATACGGTCGCGGACTATCCAGCGTCGCCGAACGATCGGCAGCTTCGTAACCTGCGATCATCTTCTTGCCCCCGCCACTGTAGCCCGTAATCGAAAAACAGCTCAACCGGGTATCGGCGGGCACCAGACCCGCATTCACCAACGGAGCCACCCCTAACAAGAATGCCCCCGCGTGACAGCCAATGTTGGCGATGCGGTTCGACGACGAAATTTTCTCCCTGAAGTTCACGCCCAGTTCCGGCAACCCATAGGCCCAGTCTGGATTGACCCGATGCGCCGTGCTGGCATCGATCACCACGGTTTTCGGGTTCGTAACCAAGGCCACCGACTCTTTCGCCGCCTCATCAGGCAGGCACAAGAAAGCCACATCCGCGGCGTTCAAACACTCCGCTTTGGCCATCGGATCTTTCCGCCGATCCGCATCGATCGTGATCAATTCCAGCTCCGCCCGCCCCGCCAGCCGCTCGTGAATCTGCAACCCGGTCGTTCCCTCGGACCCATCAACAAAAACCTTAAATTTCATAAAATCGGAAGATTCTGCCACCAAACCCCACAAGACAAGCATCTGGTCACCGAAGTCATACGGTTCTTCCTTCCACATCCGCCACCTCAGACGACCGTGCGGCGCGCGGCCAACTCGACGACATGCTCCCTCTTTCGATCACCCGCGACCATGCTCCACCCGATTTCATAAAACCCTGAATAATCATTAATTTTCATCCTTTCAGCGGTTGCACCAAATCCCCCAATTTTGGTGATCATAGAGGGATGATGACCCTGATTCGGATAGCGCCACTAATCATGGCAGTGCTCCCTTTAGTGGCAGCTCCCATCATACTCGAAGTCGGACCCGAACGGGAGACCACTACTCTGATCGAGGCACGTAACAAACTCCGGGATTTGCGCGCCCGCGATGCGCTACTCGACGGAGCCGTCGTCCGTCTCGACCCCGGAGTTTACGTGCTGAAATCGACGCTCGAGTTAGACCGACTCGACGCCGGCCAACCGGGAGCTCCAATCCGCTGGGAAGCCGCCCAACCCGGAACCGTCACGCTCACCGGAGGCCGTTCAATTGGCACTTGGGCTTCGGTTCCCAACCGCTCCCCGGCAGCAGAACGCATCCCGGCATCGGTCCGTCATGACGTGGTCGTCATCGATCTGGTCCAAGAAGGAATCACCGATCTCGGCGAAATTGCGCAACGCGGAAACCCCGGCATGGAATTGTTCTACCGCGGGGACCGTATGCCCCGTTCGCGCTATCCCAATGAAGGCTGGCTACGAATCGCCGACGTTCCTCAAACCGGCCCCCATCGCTTCAACGAAGGACTGGAACGAGAAAAACGCTTCGATGGCGTGCCCGTCGGTCGCCACTATGGACGCATCACCTACGACGGAGATCGCCCCTCGAGTTGGGCTCCCGACGAAAACATCACCGTGCACGGCTATTGGACCTGGGACTGGAACGACTCCTATCAACGAGTGGCCCACATCGATACCACGGTCCGCGAAATCACGTTGGCCGAGCCGCATCATCACTACGGCTACACCCGCAATCAACGCTACCGCTTCATCAACGTCCTCGAGGAACTCGATGACCCCGGAGAATGGTATCTCGATCGGGAGGCCCGGAAAATCTACTTTTTGCCTTCAAGTCCCCTCCGTCCGGGAGACCTGACCCTCTCGGTATTGGAGACACCGTTGGTGCATCTCAACCAAACCGCCTATGTCGAGTGGGCTGGTATCACCTTTGAAGCCGGGCGCGGCACCGGCGTATTAATTACGGACGGAAACCACTGCGCGCTGCTCGGCAGCACCCTGCTGCCCGAGATGCGCCGGCGCGGCTATCACCCGACCTTCGCGATGGGGCCGATCATGGCGACCGGCGGCATCGCCATGCTGATCCCGCCCTCG
>CAXBOL010000399.1:0-5245 GCA_963977295.1 uncultured Opitutaceae bacterium | reverse complement strand
GGCACGTTCGCCGGCTCAAAAGGAGGATAGCGCACCATCCCGTGGCGCATCACTCTCAAACTCTCGGTTACCGTTCCGGCGTCGTTACCAATGCTGGTAATGAACCCTAAACCAGTGAGAAATACCTTCGACATATCGTTTTGTGATATTCTGAAACGTAAAACAGACCCCGAAGTCAGACCCCTGTCCGCTCAAAGCCCATGAAAGATTCATGAAGCCAAGAGATGGACTCGCAGCAGGTCAACGCGCCAAAATCGTGATAACGATCAAACTTTCGCCTGCCGAACGGGCAGAACCCTAGCCGTTGACCACCGCAGCGAGTGGGGGTCGCGAATCATCAGCATCATTACTTCCCACGCCCCCGGTCTTGGGAGACTGCGCTTGCGCGGTCACCGGCGGAACCACCTTGGCTTTAGCGTAAGCAAACGTGAGCGTAATTTCTTCCGCCATCGCCGCTTTTTCCTGACCAACGCGAATAGAACCTTCGAAGGTAGCCAGCGGCATTTTGGTGCGCTTGGGCTTAATCGACATGCTCAACAAATCGCCGGGCCGACAAATTCGGTGACACCGCACCCCTTCACAAGACGTGAAGAATATCTTGGTGTGATCGATCACTTTGCCTTCTTCCGGAACCGCCCCTTCCAAAAGATACAACACCGCCAACTGTCCGAGTGCTTCCAACATCAAGGAAGCCGGCATCACGGGGTTATCTTTGAAGTGCCCCTGCATGAAAAACTCTTGGCCGGTGATCTTATACTTACCTTGGGCGCCGTGACCGGCAATCGAAGCCTCATTGAGGAACAAGAAGGGAGCCTGAATCGGCATTACCGATACAATTTGCTCAATCGGGAGGAACTTCGTGGGCTTGGGCGGAGGCAGTCCTCGCACCTTGCAATCGATAAATACTTTGATGTCTCCCACCGTGCGGAGGGTGCGCAAATCTTCGTTATTAATCTGCATCTGCAACACGTCTTCCACGAGGATAACGATTTCCATCATGGTCAAAGAGTCGATGCCGAGGTCTTCGACCAAGCGCAGCTCATCATCCGCTTCTTTCAGTTTAGGTCGTAGATCGGGCTCCACAAAGCGTTCGATCACCCCGATAATTACCGCGGGTAAGTGACTGGCTTCCTGAGTCTTCCGATAGGCAATCGCCGCCTCGATCGTCGCGGGCGAGCACCGTTTCAATGAATCGCGCAGGGCGGATTCATCATCTACCGAAAACGGCTTGGTGGCCGCTTCGAGGGCTTGGGAGCCTTCATGACCGTTGAGGTCTGCTTTTGACATGATCGGACGAAATAACGTCCGCCCGTTTTAATTGTAAACGCTATTCTTGGGCTCCGCCTCGGGTCATCAGGCGAGCTAAACGATTTGGTCCCGCCCCTAATCTCGTCCCCAACGGGTTCATTTAAAGGAAACCCATGGGGTCTCAGGATAGTCTCATCTTGCCAACTGCCGAAGTTTCCTCTCATAACTCACGGAGTCAGGGCGATTTCCGCAGTATCTGCGCACTATGAATTCATCCGAATCAACCAATACGCTGTTCCTCATCACGCACGAATTTTACCCCAAGCGGGGGGGGATCGCAACGTTCACCGAGGAAATGGCCAAGGCTTCCGTCGGGTTGGGTATGGACGTGGAGGTCTGGGCCCAGAAGACCAATGGCAACCCGGAGAAATCGTGGCCATTTCGCATCCGGCGCATGCCTCTCAAAGGCACGCACGACCTGAGCTGCCAATTTCGACTCGCTTACCAACTGATCAAAAGTCGGCGCAAACTTCGCAATGCGACCGTGTATCTGCCCGAGCCTGGTCCCATGCTCACCCTCATGCTGTTGCAGCGCTTTCACGCGTTCCGGCCCAAGCATCTGGTGCTCACCTTTCACGGATCGGAGATTTTGAAGTTTTATCGTAATCCCCTGATTCGCCCCATGGCTTCGCGCCTCATCGGCTACGCGAACCGGATCAGTGTCCTCTCTCGGTTCACCCGGGATTTGTTGGTGACTCATTTTCCCGAATCCAAAGACAAAATTTTAGTCACGCCAGGGGCACTTCGCTCCGACTTTGCCGTCGTAAACCACAAACCAGCGCCGGAAACCAAAAAAACGATCGTGCTCACCGTTGGTCGGATCCATCCCCGTAAAGGGCAATTGATCACCTTGGAAGCACTGCGAGCTCTGGCCCCACGATTTAGCCAGCAGATCGAATATTGGGTTGTGGGCTCCAGCACTAAACCCGCCTACCAGAAGGCCCTGGCTGATCTCGCTAAGACCTGTGGTTTTCCCGTGCGCTTTTTTGGCGATCTCCCCGACGAGGAACTAGCCCGGGTCTATGATCGCGCCGATATATTCGCCATGACCAGTGTGGATCACGGATCCAGTGTGGAAGGCTTCGGTCTGGTTTACCTTGAGGCCGCGGCCCATCGGCTTCCCGTGGTCGCTCACCAAGTCGGCGGCGTGTCCGAAGCAATCGTCGACGGGGTGACCGGTTTGCTGGTCCCGCCGGATCATCCGGCCCAACTCACGGCCGCCTTCGAAAAACTCATCAGCGACCCGGCCCTCCGCCAGTCACTCGGCAAGGCTGGGCACACTTGGGCTCGACGCACGAATTGGCAACAATCTGCCCAGGTGCTATTCGGCTGAGGCGTAATTCCGCCTCCCAAACTCCTTTCGTTTTAGTTGCGAGGTCGGGGCTCGGGCATCGACCTGCCGAAATCGTGAGCTCGGCATTGACGCACTGCCTGTCCCATTGCGTGCTGAATCTCATGCTGGAATCGCGCACTTCAATTCAAGTCAGATTCTCCGAAACCGATGCCATGGGAATTGTCTATCACGGCAGCTATTTGCCTTGGCTCGAAATCGGCCGCACGAAACTCCTGAAGGAATACGGTCTAAACTACCGGGCGCTGATCGAGGCCGGTTACCATATCCCGGTGTTGGATATCGCGCTCAAGTATCGCCGCCCCGCGCGCTACGATGACGAAATTACCATCGAGACGACGATCCGAGAAAAACCCGGCGTGCGCATCAAGATAGAATATCGGGTTCTGCGCGATGCCGAGCTGCTTGCCACCGGCAGTAGCCAACACGCCTTCATCGACCATACGGGACTCCCCACCCGCCCGCCCGCTGAGTTCACCGCCACGATGGCCAAGCTTTTTGACGCGAGGGCCTAACGCGGAGCGTCGTATTCAGCCAGGACTGCTTTGTCTGTTTCCCGGTCCTGCCACACGGTGAGGTCGACAAAGGGATCGAGCTGCCGAATCGCCCAAATGGCGTGGGCCCGCACCACCGGTTCCAGATGGGTCGCCAAATTCCGCAAATCGGGCAGACACTCCGTCGCCCTTTGGTTGGCGGCGACGATACAGGCGTTACGCAACAAACCCTTTAATTTCAGACGCTTGATGGCCGTGCCCTTGAAGGTCGCCGCGAAACTCTCGGGCGTCAGGCGTAACAGTTCTGACAAACTCAATTTGGCCAATTCGGGCCGGGCTACCAGCAAACCTGTGCGGGCTTGCTGGGCAAAACGATTCCATGGACACACCTCCGCGCAGATATCGCAGCCGTAAATTCGGTTGCCGATGCCGGACCTCAACTCCCGCGGAATGATGCCCTTATTTTCGATCGTCTGGCGCAGGCAGAGCTCCAGTCGGACAGGCATCCATACAACGCGTGCACCTACCACAAAGCGTGCCGATTGGTTTATTTTCGAGCTCTCGACTCACCGGATCGTCCGGTTCAATCGTTACCCGCACTAATATCGCGGCGAGGAACAACCAGTTGCCGAATTCCCGTGAAATCAACATCGCGTTCTTGCCGATAAATCCCACTCCGGCCTCAGCGGCCCAACTTCGTTCCAGCACCGGCCCCGTATCGACATAATAACGATAATCCCGATCCGAAATTCCCGCCCATCCTTGCAGCACGTTGCCAGCCTCGGCCATCGCTGGTTTCATGGTGTCGTGATAATCGAGGTTGAGGGCATAACGGGCCCAAACCGGGGGAGCTTCCTTACCGGCATCGCTCTGCTCGCCGGCCGCCCAGGACGGATCGCCGCGAAAATAGTTTACCCCGAGTAGCACCACCGAAGTCACCCCATCGAGCACGAGGCGGGGATCCGAGCGCTTGGCCAACGAGCGTTCGAGCCACGCCATGTCTGCTTGATTTCCCCCGGCCAGCCACTGGCCAAATGCGGGGGCCCCTGGCGATTGGCCGCCGTTGACCGCCGCAAACTTGACCACGTCGAAACCAAGCGCATGGAGCGCCTGTCGCAGCGCCTCCTTGTTGCCCGGCATAGGCATCATTTTTTGGCCCAATCGGCGGCCTCCCGTCGATAGGTCCGCATCACATGGGAAATGATATCACTGGTAGGCCGGCGATCGGTGAGAATCACGGCTCCGGCCCGCTTGTAGATCGGTTCCCGCTCGGCATAAAGGGCCGCGATTCGCTCCCGGGGGTCGTCCACATTCAGCAAAGGCCTGTTTCGATTGGTCGAAGTCCTCATCAAAATCGTGTCCAAAGACGCATGCAGGCAGACCACCACTCCTTTTTGGCGCAAGAATTCCAACATCCCGGGTTGCACCACTAACCCGCCCCCACAGGCCACGACACAGCAGGTGTTGGGGTGACCCGCTTCGATAAATCGTCGTTCCAACTGTCGGAAATGCGCTTCGCCTTCGTTCGCAAAAATTTCGGGGATCGATCGACCCGTCTCCCGCTCGATTTCTTGATCGCTGTCGAAGAGCTGATATTTGAGTCGGAAAGACACCGCCCGCCCAATCGTGGTCTTGCCGGTTCCCATGAAACCGACGAGGTAAAGATTTGGTTCGGGTTTTGTGTGAGGCATCTCTAGATAGTGTCCGCCGCGCAGCCAAGGGAGGTGGCCGAGATTTGCCAAACCTCAAAATCTCCTCCTTCTTCGCAGCGCGCTCTTCTCATTTTCCTGTATCCTATGTCTACCGACTCCCATTCTTACACATTCGCTAGTGATAACACGGCCGGAATCTGTCCGGAAGCATGGGCTTCCCTCACCGCCGCCAATCAAGGACAATTGCCCTCCTATGGGACTGACGATTGGACATCACGGGCCTGCGACCTCATTCGGGAGGTGTTCGAAAAACCCGACGCCGAAATATTTTTTGTCTTCAACGGCACCGCCGCCAATTCCCTCGCCCTCGCCACCCTCTGCCAAAGCTACCATAGTGTAGTGTGTCACGAATTTGCTCACGTCGAAACGGACGAATGTGG
>CAXBOL010000398.1:0-5271 GCA_963977295.1 uncultured Opitutaceae bacterium | reverse complement strand
CACCTCCTCAGCCTGACCGTGTATCGCCTGCGGAACTGCGGCCTCCGCCGCCCGCCAATCTCCGGTTTCTTCCCATACGCTGAGCCATTCAATCTTCTGATTGTTGGAATACTCGATCGCTATTCGGGTGGCGTCACTCATGCCCATAGTGCCGGGCCAATCTACGAGTTCCCGCTCTTTCAAATCAATCCAGGGCGCGACGACCATCGCCCACCCCAACAACGCCGCTCCGATCCGCCAAACCACCCGATCACTCGCGCACGCCCACGCCAAAATTCCCAGCCAACACGCGATCATCAGCGAGGTATACCGCGGCGCCTCCCCTGCCTCGATGCCCAAGTGCACGCGACCCGCCGCCGTAAAAAACGCATACCCCAACCCCGCCGCCATCAGCATCGCCGCCGTCGTCAGTGCCGGGGCTGGACGCTCATCGCGCGACACCCGCCAACTCGCGTGCACCAAAATCAACCCACTCACGATCAACAGCACCGAACCCGCCCCATAACCGACCGTCGTCCCACCCGTCAGGTCCATCCGCGAGGCCAACATCACCACCACAAACTTAAAATAATCCCCCAACGGCCAATGCGGGAACGTCGCGCCGGAACTCGCCGAATTCAGCGCGTATCCCCACAGGAAAAAGCCCAGCGCTACCGCCAGCACCGCCCCGCCAATCGCAGCCCCCATGCCTCCTCGCCAGATGTCCATCCGCATCACCCGCCCGAGCTGCAGCGCCACCACCCACCCCAATCCCAACCACACGAATATCCCAAATCCGGTGAACAACGCGATGGCCCCGATCCCCCCCACACCCAACCAGCTCCCCCAAGTCATTGGACGGGCCACCCCCCATGCCGCGGCCAGCAAAAGCACCAACGGAAAGACGCTATGCGATAAGTTCGGCGTCGTGATGATAGTTTCATACTGGCGCATCGCCAGCGCCGCCACCGGCAACCACAAATCAGCCCAGGTAAACCGGCCCGATAGTCGATATTTCCACGCCACCATCATCCCCGCCGCCCCGACCAACCAAGCCACGCCCCACAGCGCTTCGATCCGCGTATCCCATCCGCTCAATTCCCAAATCCACGATGTGAATACGAACGCCAACCCCTGCCGGTGCGGACCATGTTGCCACGTAAACAGTGCCAACGGGCCGTCCCCATGCAGAATCGCTTCACTGAGATTCCATTGATCCGAAAACAGCCCATTCACCTGAAACCGGGCCACCGCCAGCACCCAGGTCACCGTCATCATCAACAAAATTGTCGCCACCATCACCTTCACGCCCGGGGACACCGGAACGCGTCGCGATAAACGGGACGACTCATTCTCAATCATCTCAAACCCGTGACGCACCGTGCCCGGCAAGACCAGTCAAATCACCCGGGCTGACCTCACCGGGATGTGGAACTATTTGGCCCGTCTGGATCAGGTCCTTTAAGCGGCAACGCCGCAATCCAGGCGACAATCGCAGCCTCTTTTTCGGGGGAAACCGTAGCTAAGGTTTCGTCGGAAAAATGCAGTCGCCGACCGAGGCGAAAATTTTCCAATTGTTTCAAGAGATACCACGCCGGTTGCCTCGTGAGCGGCGGGGCGCGCTCGGCCCTTGAACCGTCTGCGTCTTCTCCGTGACACGAGGCACAGGCCGAACGGTAGTGTCGCCCGCCCGCAGTCGGATCGGAGGGATCGTCCGTCAGGCCCCGGTCCGTTCTCGGAGCCAGTGATTCGATGTATTTTGCGACTTGAATCAGGTCCATCTCCCCCAGCGCCATCGCTTTCACTTGCATGAGTCTTCCCGTGGCGTCGCCTTCCTCCCCTCCCCGCTCCTCTCGCCGAAATTTTCTCAATTGATCCGTCACATACCAACGAGGTAAGCCCGCAATCGAGGGCGCTCCCATCTCCCGAATGCCCCACCCCGAACTCAGATGGCAGTCGATGCAGTTGTCGCGAAAAACCACGAAGCCGAGGTTGTCTGATTCCGAATGCACCACGCTTGGGCCCACCAGACCTGCACTCAGGCCCAGAATGATAAAAGGAATTTTCATGAAAAAAACGGCTCTCGCATTTTACGGCCAATCGGACCGCCGGTGCAATCAAACGATTGCCGCTCTGCCCCACCCGCCCCACCGTGATCCAGCAACGCCATTCGCAGTTAACTTGTAAAGTTTGGCCAGCCGTGCCTCGGGGCCGAACGACGGCTTAAATCCGGCTAGTCCCAGAACTCAGCCCCTTCGTTCCCTCATTCATTTTCCGCGATGCCCTGCTCCCAACCTCCACCCGACTCCGAACCCCGTGGCGAATGGCGGCCCGACTATCCCATCCTCTATGCGCCGCGGTTTCCCTGCCCCTGGATTGCTGGTGCGGCAGCTTCCGCGACGACCTAGCCAACAGCGAAGGATCGAAACTCGCCGAGGAACACAAACTGAGCTGAAATCGAAACCGGAAAGGAGAATCTCTACCCGAACAGAGATCGAATTCGGTCAGGTCGCACCAATCGGGGTCGCCGCCTCAGGGCACTCGCTGGATCGGTTCGGAATGTAGGGCGTTCGCTTGCGAATGCCGCAGTGGCGTGAGAGCGGGCTGACGGTCGGAGGGTTGGTGGGCTTGGCGATCGCTGGCGAACCGGGGCGGGCTTCGCAAGCAAAGCCCCTACCATTCGAGCCACAACACGCCCGCTAATCCCCACTTCTCCGCATCCAGAATTTGTTAATCAGATGCACACAGATCGACACAGATTAATACCCCCGGTTGAGGCACATCATTCGAGATTCCTTCGCGTGACGGTAGTTAAACCATCTGTGCCGTGCCCACCATAGCCTTGGTGTAGGTGGGTTCATTCGTAGTTAAAAACAACCCTGCCCCTCAGCTCCAACTCGTCGTCTACTTGGTCACGCTGTAGACCTTTTCCCCCGTCGCCGCGTAGTAATCAAACACGAGATGGTCGCCGGCGGTGACTTGGATAAACCCACCGTAGGGCCGAGGCGCGATATACGGTTGCATCACCAGCCCCTCCGGATCGGTGCCGTCTTTCGCCCCCGGCAGCACGCCCAGTCGGGCGTTTTCATCATTGAGGGCGCCCACCGCAAATTCTTCGATCCCCGTGGGATGAATACTGTGATACTGCCAATGCCGATCGCCGCAGATCGTCATAAAGTTTTCGATACGATTCGCTTTCAACCAGGCAAAAAAGGCCTGCGCTTCGTAGCGGAATCCGCCGAGGCTTACGTGATTATCGACCTTGGTCGGTCGCTGCGCGTCAGGGCCATCCGTGATATCGGGTCCGACCATCGGCGTCGGCGTGATCAATAATTTCCACTTCGCATCACTCGCCAGCAGCGTGCGCTGCAACCAGGCCAGTTGCTCTTCCCCCCACAGGGTCTTGTTCGGGCCATCAGGAGATCCATTCGGCGAGCGGTAGTCCCGCCCTTCGGTGATCCAAATCTGCAGATCCTTGCTCACTCGATGAGTCCGATAGCTGGGGGTCTCGCGATCCCTCATCGCCATCATCGGCATTTGCTCCCGAAACAACTCGATGCCCGTCGAAGGTAGCGGTCGGCGATTCGTCGCATTGTCGGAATCATTAAAGCGGAAATCATGATCATCCTTCGACCAATAGGTCGGCACGTCTTGGAAGAAGTCGATCAGGCGCGGAAACCGAAATTGCTCGTGCCAACACGCCCGCAACTGCTCCAGCGTCTCGGCCACCCGATAGGGATTGTCGTAATACACGATGTCCCCCGTCCCCACGAAGAAATCGGGACGCAGGTCGCGCATGACCGCAAAGGCAGGAAACCCCAGCCGCTTGTCCTCTGCCGTCGCCGTCATCACCGGCCCCGCATTGCCCACCTTCCCGTGCATGAATTTGTTGTAGTTCATGCAGCTGCCGACGATGAAGCGCACCTCTGCATCGATTCCGCTACCCGGCAGGGTTTGGAACGAACAGGTTGGGCCCTTCTGCAGTTCCTCGCCGTTTTCCGCATACAAGGCCCGATAAAAATAACGGGTGTTCGGTTTCAGATCCGTCAGCGCCGCCCGCACGATGAAATCATGCTCCGGCGTCGCCGCCTGTAGTCGGGTCACCCCGGCGTCCAAAAAATCGTCCCGTAACCCCCATTCAAATGCCACCACTCCTCTCGCGCCCGGCAAATCTCCATCGAGGATAAACTCCGTGGTGGCGGTGAGTCGCGTCTGCAGAAACACGGACGTGTCGGTGACTTCGCCACTCATGGTGCCTTGGCCCAAGTAAACGGAGGCAAGGGCCACACCGCCACTCACCAGGCCACACAGGCAGGTCAGACAGAATTTCGATCGAAACATCATGAGAGGGGATGGGGTAAACATCAGAAAACGCAGCGGTGCTTCGCCTTCTTTGGTAGAAACAACGAATCCCCGACCACAACAACTGCGGCCCACTTGAAACGTTTACGAATGCTCAGGCACCACGCTAGCCCGCCGACGTAGTTTGCGCCGGAAAAAGAGGATCCAGCCCGACACGACCAGCGAGGTCACAGCCAACGCCGAAAGCCCCATCATCGTCCGGCCGGGCCAACCGCCCCAGGTTCCGAAGTGAATTGCATACATCCACTGATTCAAGACTTTGAAACGGCCGGCATCCGCTGCCAGTTTACGGCCCAATTCTCCGTCGATTTGCTGCCCAGAGTAGCGATCAAAAAACCACAGATCCGGAATCGTTTCCCCTCCCGGCGGTTTGATCACCGACACTTGAATCGGATCCGTAGGTTGGTGCGGCGCGTTCACCCGCACCCACTGATCCGGGTAGCGATTGCGGAAATCGATCGCCAGAGTCTCCATGCGTTCCCAACTCCCGGCCGCCCCTTGCGGCGGCGCGATGCCTGCGGGCAAAACGGACTCCGCCTTTTCTTCGACCTGCGACGTTTCGCCGGTGAGCCACTTCACGGTGTTCTTTACCGGCGAAAACCCCCAGTAGAGTCCCGTCCCAATACTCGCCAGCGCCACCACACTGCCGTAGTAACCCACCAGCACGTGCCACCCGGCCAGCCCTCGCCAACGCTTTCGCCCCCGCTTCATCACGATGCCCGAAACCACCAGTCCGAAGAAGATCAACGTCGCCCAATGCACCACCTGTTGACCGGGTTTCTTGATCAACAAATTTCGATGCAACCGCAGCACCGATTGGATAAAACCCTGGTTCATGTCCTGCAGGTGAATGAGCTCAGCCGTGACCGGATCCAGCTGCGCCAGATAATGCGTCCCGGGAGCGAACAACAAGATCTCCACCGCCCGCTC
>CAXBOL010000397.1:0-5281 GCA_963977295.1 uncultured Opitutaceae bacterium | reverse complement strand
GCCAACGCCTCAGCGTAGCCGCAAAATCGATACTCTTTCGGGTCATCGACCAAATTGGCCCGCACCGGATTCAGGTCAATATAGGTCGCCACTCGTCGTAGCACTCCTCTTTTGGACTCAATCAAAACGCTCTTAAAACGCTCGGCCCACAAAGTGCCGAACCGATCGTGGTGCCGATTAAACCATATCGAGAAACGCTGTTTCAGTAGTTTCATGAAAGACGAAACATCGCCCATCAGTGCAATTTGCTGGGCTCGCCAGTCTTCAGCGACCGTCCCTCCAGCGTGGAGTCGGGAAGCAATCGTGGCAAATTTCGCGGTCTGGAATCGGGTCGGTTTGGGATAAAGAATCCGGTAACGTTCAAGGAGCTCTGTATCCGAAACTGGTCTCGACTTCGGCACTCTCACCAAAATGTGGAAGTGATTGGACATGATGGCGTAAGTAAGCACTTCTACTCCGCAGTAGAGGGCAATTCGACGGAGCTGTCGTCGTAGCAGCTCCTTGGCCTCATCGTCGAAGAGTCTCTCTCCATTCACGGTCCGGGAGATACAGTGATAAACCGCGCTCCCCGTCTCCGCCTTAACCTTGATCCGAGCCTGCCTCATCCCCCCAACCCACATACTCCATCCACAAAACGCAAGACTACAATAACCTGTCCCTACTTTAACTTATCGTAAACCGGTTTGTCGGCACTGCCTGATTGACGGCGACTTCCTGAGGTGAAGACATTGGTTTATGCTAAAAGTGAACGATCTCGTTCGACTCGTTTGCTTCGTCATAGTTGCGACGATCCAACTGTCCTTATCGGCCGAAGCTCCTTTCAATTTCGAAAACGGCACCGGACATCTACCGCGCTCGATCGTGCCCAGTCACTACACGGTCCGCCTCGAGCCCGATCTGATCACCCGCACTTTCCAAGGTCACGTGCGCACCACTTTTACGGTTTTGCAGACAACCGAAGTCATCGTGATGAATGCCGCCAAGCTCACCATCGAAGCGGCGACACTCCACTTCGGCCCCAATGCCGAGCCGGTCGTCCTAGACCATCGTCATGATCCAGCCACTCAACAACTCTCCCTTTCACTCAGTGACCCGCTGCCACCTGGCTCCTACGAGGTCGAGCTCACTTACCGCGGCGTGATCAACTCCAATCCCGAAGGGTTCTTCTACGACCGCTACCAAACCCCGGATGGCGAGAGTGAGCTCTTCGGGACGCAGATGGAGGTGCCCGACGCCCGACGCGTGCTGCCGTGTTGGGATGAACCCGCCTTCAAAGCCACCTTCGACTCCACCTTAGTCGTCCCCACCCACTTCGTCGTTTCGTCCAACATGCCCGCCATCCGCGAGACCCCGCTCGATGGCAATCGCAAAGCCGTTGCCTTCGCCCGCACTCCGAGAATGTCGACCTACCTTCTCGCCTACTTTGGCGGAGAATTCGAGGTGCTCGAATCGAACCATCACGGCATTCACCTCCGCATTCTCACAACTCAAGGCAAACGCGAACAGGGCGCCTATGCCCTCGAAGTCACCAGACAGGTGCTCGACTACTACACCGACTACTTCGGCGTGCCCTACCCCCTACCGCAGCTCGATCAAATCGCCATCCCCAACGCGTTTTCTAATTTTGGTGCGATGGAAAATTGGGGGGCGATCGGCTATATCGAGCCCCTGCTGCTCTACGATCCTGCACGCAGTTCCCAGAGCACCAAAGAAGAGGTCT
This sequence comes from uncultured Opitutaceae bacterium, assembly GCA_963977295.1. Taxonomy (GTDB): domain Bacteria; phylum Verrucomicrobiota; class Verrucomicrobiia; order Opitutales; family Opitutaceae; genus Actomonas. The sequence continues at coordinate 3,561 of CAXBOL010000397.1, read as the reverse complement.
TCGAGGTGATTGCGCACGAAATTGCCCACCAGTGGTTTGGCAACCTCGTGACCATGGGTTGGTGGGACAACCTTTGGCTCAATGAGGGGTTCGCCTCCTGGATGGCCACCAAGGTCACCAACGACGTCAACCCCGACTGGAAAGTCTGGGTGCGCGCCAACGCTTCCAAAGAGCGCGCCTTCAATCTCGACGCCCGAGCCTCCACCCACGCCGTGCAACTTCCCGGCGTCACAGAGATGTCAGCCGTCGACGCCTTCGACGAGATCTCCTACGAAAAGGGCCAAGCCTTAATCCGCATGCTGGAAAACTACCTCGGCTTCGAATCCTTCCGCGACGGCATGCGGACCTACGTGCAACGTCATGCATTTTCAAATACGACGACGGCCGACCTGTGGAATGCGCTCGTCGAAGCCTCCCAACAACCCGTTGCCCAAATCGCCTCAGGGTGGACCGAACAACCCGGTTTCCCCATCATCACCGCCACTCTGGCCGACGAAACGCTCACCCTCTCGCAACAACGTTTCTCACTCGACGACCCTCACGCCTCACCGCTGCAGTGGACGATCCCGCTCTCGCTCGCGCCCCTCCATCAACTGGATCGCCCCAGCTCCCAGCTCCTGTTTCCCGACACCCCTCTTTCGCTAACTTGGCCCGCCTCATCTGGCCCCCCCAAACTCAACGTCAGCGATGCCGGATATTATCGCGTGCTCTACGACGAGGCAACGATGACCGCGCTATTCGCGGCGCTCCCCGATCTCCCCGAAGCCGAGCAACTCAATCTGCTCGGCGATACTTGGGCACTCGTCCAAACCGGTCACCTGCACACCCCCTACTACTTAGAAGCCGCGCTTGCCCTGCACGATAGCACCAGCCAGCCCGTGTGGAACTCCATCCTCGATGCCCTTACCACGATCGACATTTGGCTATGGGGTGACCCGAATCGCGAGCCCTTCCGACGTTGGGTGGTGGCACTGCTTCGGCCTCAACTCGATCGACTGGGCTGGGAAGCCCGCCCCGGCGAATCTCCTCTCCTCAACACCCTGCGCACCCGGCTAATTGCCCGGCTCGGTCGATACGGCGACCAAGCCGTTATCGCGGAGTGTCAGGTCCGCTATCGTCGCTATGCTCAGGAGCCCAATTCACTTACCGGCGGTCTGCGCAACGCCGTATTAAATGTAGTCGGCCGCTACGCCGATCCCGCGACCTACGAGCAACTCAAGCGCCTCGCGATCTCCGTTCCATCCACCGAAGAAAAAGCCGAACTCTACGGCGCCATCCAAAACGCCCTCGACCCCGTCCTCGCCCGTGAGACCCTTGAGCTCACCCTGGGAGAGCAACTTCCGGTCACCATTCGCAATTGGAATATCATGAGCGTCGCGGGCTCCGGAGAGCATATTGACCTCGCATGGCAGTTCACTCAACGCCACGCCGCTGAACTCCTCGCCCCCCTCGCGGCCTACGGCGCCAACAGCTACCTCGGCTACATCGTGCGCAACTCCAGCAATCTCGCACACGCCGACGAACTCGAAGCCCTATCTCTCCAACAACGCGGCGAAGCCTCCCTCCCGGAAGCCCGCAAGACGTCCGGCCTCATCCGACTTCGGGCCGCGACCCGCGCTCGCGAGATCCCCCTCCTCCGTGCTTGGCTCGACCACCAAACTCCGCCGACGACCTGAGTTCCTTTACGTTCAGCGAAGATCAAGCGCTCCTCGACCACGCCACTGCGCTAAGCGCTCGCTTCCGCGCTCTCCAACGCTAGGTTGGGCCGCACCATGGCCAACCCAGGCGACTCCGCTTCACCCCGTAAAGTCACTACAGTCGCACCCGCCGACCGTGTCCCCACGAAGCAGAAGATTGCCTATGGTCTCGGCACCGTAAACGACATGTGGGGCAGTTGGCTCTACCCCACGATGGCGTGGCCAGTCTTCAACATCTTCCTGCACGTCTCGCCCACGCTCGTCTCGTTAGCTTTGATGATCAACCGACTGGCCGACGCCATTTCCGATCCGCTCTTCGGCTGGCTATCCGACAACACGCGCACAAAATTCGGACGCCGCCGTCCCTACATTCTTGTCGGTTCCATCCTCGCCGGCCTCTCCTTGCCTATACTTTTCTGGGTCGGGCGCGATTGGACCGAAATGCAATACTTCTGGTATATGGTGATCTCGTCAGGGATCTACATCACCATCGTGAGTTGCTTCAACATGCCCTACCAAAGCCTGGGCAACGAGCTCACCCCCGATTACCACGAGCGCACCATGCTGTTCTCGTTTAAAAGCGGCATCCAAAAGATTCCCGAACTCGCCATGTTCTTCGCCGCTGCGTTCATCACGTTGAAAATTTTCAACGACGCCAACGGCGAACCCGACATGCTCCAGGGCGCGCGCACCTACTCCGTCATCCTCGGCGGACTCATGATCGTCGTTGGCTTTACCATCTTCTTCGTCGTTAAAGAACGCTACTACGACAAACTCGTCGTCAAACAGACCGAACGCACGCGCCTGATGGAAACCATCTGGGAGTGCCTCAAAGTAAAACCCTTCCGATCCCAACTCGCCATGGCGCTGTCCTACGGACTGTCGACCAGCATGGTGGGATCCCTCGGCTATTACATGACCGTGTTCTACGTGTGTAACGGCGACGTCGCGCTCGGCTCTAAGTGGAACTTCATCATGGGCCTCTCCAACTTGGCCTTGGGCCTCGGTGGCATTCCGATCTTCGCCTTCGTCGCTCGCCGTGTCGGCAAACGTTCTGCCATGTTCGCCGTCCAAGTCTCAGCCATGGGCGTCTTCCTCCTGTCGTGGTTTCTCTACAACCCCAACGTGCCCTGGCTCCAACCATTCGCGGCCGGCCTCATCGCCCTCACCCAAGCCGGGTTCTGGATGGTTTACAGCTCCATGGGGGCCGACGTCATCGACTACGACGAATTGCAATCCGGCAAACGCCGCGAGGGTGCCTTCGCTGCCTGTGGCACATGGATCATGAAACTCGGCCTTGCCGCCGGCATCGGCCTCTCTGGTGTCGTCTTGGAAATGACTGGCTTTGATGCCGAGCTTGGCGCCGACCAAATTCCCGCCGCGCTCACCAGCATCCGCTTCTACTTCCTCGCCTTCCCCATCGGGGGCCTCGTTATCGCTATGATCGGCCTGTGGCGCTTCCGTCTCACGCCCGAAAAGATGGCCGATATCCGCACCCAACTCGAAACCCGCCGCGGCGTGGTGTAGACGCATAAGGGAATTTAACTAGTCGACATTAATGAACCAATCAGACCGCTTCGGCACGATTGACGCATTGCGTGGCGGCGCGGCGGTCGCGGTGACCTTGTTTCACTTCAACGAGTCATATCCCGATCTAAACAATCTTTACAACCAAGTGCTCAAGCACGGCTGGCTGGGAGTTCCAATATTTTTCGTTGTCAGTGGATTCTGTATCGCCGCGTCCTGCTCAAAGGATCGAACGACCTCATTTTTCATCCGCCGGTTCTTGCGGATCTATCCGCCTTACTGGGCTAGTATGATCATCGTTTTTGCGGTCGTGGCACTAAGATTGATGACTGACGGC
>CAXBOL010000396.1:0-5290 GCA_963977295.1 uncultured Opitutaceae bacterium | reverse complement strand
ACGTTTTGGCGACGGGTGCTGGATCGTCTTCACGCTGCGGGTATGGCGGTGGTGTTTTGCACCCCGACCGCGACGCCGCCGATTTGGCTGACTTATGGACACCCGGAGCGGTGTTTTCGCAATGCCTCCGGGAAGGTGATGCTGCACGGATCGCGGCAGCACGCGGCTTATGACCACCCGGACGTCAGGGCAGCGTGTTTGCGAATCGTGGAGGCGTTGGCGAAAACGCTGGGCCAACATCCGGCTTTGGTGGCGTGGCAATTGGACAATGAGTTCAAGTGCCACGTGGCCGAGGACTACAGCGATGCGGCTGTGGCTGGGTGGCACCATTGGTTGGGCGATCATTTCGGCACAATTGAGGCGTTAAATGACGCGTGGGCGACGGACGTGTGGAGTGAACGGTATCAGTGCTTCGACCAAGTGCCTGCGCCGGGGCCGACGCCGTTCATGCATCACGCGGGACTCGCGACGGCCTATCGTCGGGCGGACCGGGAGCGCATCGCAGAGTTCGCGGAAGCGCAGGCGGCGGTGCTGAGGGCGTATTCAGCGGCTCCGGTCACGCACAACTTCGGGCTCGGATTTGCGGTGGACTTCGAGCGCATGTGCACGGGGTTAGATTTTGTGTCTTTTGATGACTATCCGTCCGCCAAAAGGTGGCGCACAGTCGTGCTCGACAACGATCTCTTCCGCAACGCGAAGCCGGGGAGGGCGCATTGGTTGATGGAAACCAGTGTGGCGCACAACGGCTGGTTCGGGGAACATGAGACGGTGCACCCGCCGGGCTTTCTGCGTGCGGAAGCGGTGGCGTCTTTTGCGCTCGGCGCGCAGACGATTTGTTATTGGTTGTGGCGGCAACAACGCGCGGGGTGCGAGCTGCCCCACAGCGCGGTAATGAGCGCGTGGTTCAAACCCGGAATCGGGCACGAATCGGTGGCGCAAGTTGAGGCGGCGCGAATGGAGTTACACACGTTGCTCACGACTACGCGACCTGCCGCGGCGCAGATCGGACTGACCTGGTCCGATCATGCGCGCGTGATGCTGCAGACCGAACCCATTGGCGCGAGCAGTGGTCGACACTCGACGGATTATCGAGCGATCATTGACGCTTGGCACGGCCGACTGGTTGATGCGGGATTCCATCGTGACGTGCGTTTTGAAGGCGCCGATATCGACGACCTGAAACTCCTCGTCACGCCTGCGATGCCATATGTGAGCGACGCGTTTTTGGCAAAAGTGGAGCGATGGGTGCGGGCCGGGGGCACGTGGCTATGTGGGCCATTGACGGGCATGCGCACGGCTGAACACGGTGTGTCCACCGTAGCGGCACTGGGCGCCGTGGAGGCCTTGGCGGGGGTCGAAGTGGTCTTCGGTTGGCCCGTAACCGGAAGTGAGACGACCGTGACGACGGGAGGACAAACTGCCGAGCTCTCCGGCTGGTGTCACGCGATGCGACCGATCGGGGCTGACACGAAAGTCATGGGCGTGTTGGCGGCGGCGGAATCGGCCCATGCGGGCCCATTGGCGGTGATCACCGAGCGACCCGTGGGCGACGGGCTGGTCGTGATGTTGACCGCGGAACCGCAGGGGGAGGCCGGGGAACGAATACTGACGACATTGCTCAATCATTACGCGAACCTCGCGGGAGTCGCCGCAACCAGTAGTCCGACGATCGGCACGATCGTGGTGCCGCGAGTTTCTGACACAGGCGAAACAACATGGATCGCCGTCAACCTCGATGGCCGAGGCGGCATCGTTCGAGACGGCGACAGTGTCATCGCGGTGGAACCGTATGGCTGGAGGCTATTCTGATCGACGAACGCCTCCCTCTGAATGAATTTAAAATTAATAAATAACAGCCTGACCCCATGCGACATGTGGCCGTCGTTCCCTTTTTTATGGCTGTCGTTCCCCGGGACGCCGCGTTGGAGTAAGGAAATGAATTCTCCTAATCTCCAGACACCCGACAAGGGTTGGAATCGGACTGAACCCCGATCCCCGTTTGTCAAAACTCAAGGAATGACGTCCTCGGATCAGCCTTTCGGGACTACGGCGGGCTGGAGGGCGCAGTCAGGCAGCACGCTAAATTCACATGAGAAAACAGAGGGAACGGAGGATGAACAGGAGTCGGAAAGTGCCGCCGTAGGTGGCTCTGTTTTTCTCCGTTGGCTCCGGTAAAAACCGCCGTGAAGTGGGAACTCCCCGCCGTCGCTCGTTGAGCTATGGAGGTCACGCAGCCCCCTGTTTTTTAACTGCGAATCCCACGAAGAACAGGAAACTGTCAGCGTGCGGATTTAAGGCGTTGGTTTTAGGCGGTTGTAATTTGAGAGCGGCGGGAATTTGGCGACACCTCAGAGGCGGATGAAGATCTTCTTTTGGTAGAGCCAGTAGCATAGATACCAGAGGATGAACCAACTGGTCAGGGCGGTGGCCAGGTGGATCAAGTTCTCACTCGCGTGCATGGTTTCCAGAATTCCGGTGGTGAAAATCGCCACATTCGGACGCAGCCAACTCCCGGCCATGGTTCCCATGACCAAGTAGATGAAGATGGAGTTCATGCCGACCACATTTAGGATCATTAGCCCGGAGGGTTGCCACCGTTTGATATCAACCAAGAAATAGAAGACTGCAAAAATGAGTAGGCACCATCCGCCGCTCGCATAGACGAAGGAGCCGGTGCAGATTCGTTTGATGATGGGGACTTGGAGCGCTTCGAGGCCGAATCCCCAGTTCATCAAGTAACCAACGACCAGTCCACCAAGCCCGGAGATCACGAGTATCTTCAGTTTATTCGACGGCGTGAGTTTACTTTGCAGCAGCTGGCCAACGAGTGAACCCCAAATCGTGTGAGCGGCGGTCGGGATGAAATTTATGGCAATCCAATGTCCGCCTGACAGATGCCCCATCAGAATCATGTCGGCCCAGGAACCGAAATTTTTGTCCGGCGTGTAAGGTTGATTGAAACCTTCCACCGGGAAAAACCGGTAGGCCAGATCGGTTAGCAGGATCAATCCGATGGCCACGGCGAGCTGTCGTTTCCAAGGCCAACGGAAGATCAGAAAAGTGATGAGCACGGTGACCGATAGCTGAACCAAGACGTTCCATAGTCCCCAATAAAGTTCTCCGTGGTAAAAGCACTGCAGTCCGGTGCCGAACAGGAATAGCATGAAACAGCGCAGCCCAATATGTTTAAAGACCTGGGGCCAACTATCACCCCGATCAAATCGCTTGCGGAGTGAGTAGACCATGGCAACCCCGACAATAAACATGAAGGCGGGCTGGATAAGGTCCCAGAACCGAAGGCCGTGCCAGGGGTGGTGGGTGAATTGAACCAACAGGGCTCCACGCCAACTCTCTGCCGGGACCAATCTAGGCAGGGCATGAAAGACGCCAGCCCCTTCCGCGATGAGTAAAAACATCACCAATCCGCGAAATAGATCAAGTGAGAGCAATCTGGAGGGTTGGGCCAGTGGGGTTGCTGGGGCGTTCATCCGGGGTGACGATGATCGCATTTTAGATCCAACGCCAAGTGGATTCGCGAGGTCTGATTACCAATCGCTGAGATCAACGAGATGTCACAGAAGCGCCGGACGTCGGGCTTAAAGCCCGACCCACATCATGGTAAGTAATACCAACGTCTTGAATGATTTGGATTACAAAAAGGTAGGGACGGACCGCTGGGCCGTCCGCATCTGCCTCAACGTGAATCCTGCCACGCTTTCCCATCCATGCACGCCCACTGGCTTGATCGACCATCAGCCTGCGGCGCGCCTAGCGGTTACGCCCTACCACAGCACACGGTGCGCTAAAGTCTATTTCTCAACAGACGTCGGTATAATCTATTTGTGGGTCGGGCTTTATGCCAGACATCCTCGTCGGTTTTGATGTCAGGTTCTTGGAGAGATAGCGAAGAAAACTAAGTTAATTTACAGTAATACCATCTGTATCTCTTCGTTCCCTTTCTTGCCTTCTGTAAAATCTTAATACCCGGAGCTCTTGGCCTGAATGCCGACTTCGAGCAAACGGAAGGAAGAGGGAAAGCCCCCCCCCTCGGGTGGGTGGCCTCAGGGAACGTCGTCGGTGATTACGGTGGCTTCGCCGATTTCTACTTCGCCCTTTCGTTCGGTAGACTTGCGGCGTTCGATGGTGAGGCCGGGTTGATCGGTGCCAAAATAATCCGACCCCGCCTCGCCGAGGCGTTCGAGAGCGAGGGGAAAGTTGATGCCGGAGGAGGGAACGCTCAGGCGGGCGACCCAGAGGCGTTGCAGGGGGCGGCCTTTTTGAGTCTGCTTCAGATCATAGGCCATGAGGACGACGAAGTAGCGCTCTTCGTTGAGGAATTGACGGATGGTGTTGGCTTCTTCGGATGAGAAGGCCCGTTTGGTGTCGTGATTGAGCACGTCGGAAAACCCCAAAATGGTCGCCATGGGGCGCTCCGCGATGTCGCGTTCGGACCGCGTTGAGGCCATGCGCGCCCATTCGTAGTTCGGTGCGGCGGCCGCGTCGGCGGCACTTTGGCGGAGGAGTTCCTGCGCAAAATCCGAGGCTTCTTCGCTCCCGTATTGGGCGTCGTAAAATTCTTTGTCGGCCAACTGGTGATCACGAGCCTGCTCCATCATTTCCATGACGTATTCCTTATTGTAGGACAGCGAAGTGGTCATGCCCCAATGGACTGCGATGACGATGTCTGCTTCGTCGCGGTCTTTGGAGGGCAGGAAGTTTTGTTTGGCCAGATGCGGGGCCAGCGCGCGGGCGACTTCGATCATCTCCGTTTGCTCCAGTGATCGATCCTTGATCGCGCCGGGGAAAAACCGGCCCTCCAGGAACACGTATTGCTCGACCCGCTTTTCCCCGGATGCGTTCGTCCGCGTGGCTTCATAGTCGGCGTCTGCGTTGGCTTTGATCGCGACGTGTTTGTCGGCTTGCACGGGTAAAACGGTCAGTGCGAGGGGGAGCGCAACTTGGAGGATCAATCGGAAAACAGGCCGCAGGGAGGGCATCGTGGGGTAGGCAAAAGGCAAAAGAGGGGAAGTGTGCGGCAACGTGCGAGAAAGCACCGCAAGCGCAAGGGACCGCATGCGCGGACGGTCCGATTTTTGGCGGAAGCGAAGCCGCTAAGCCATGCAATTAAACCACGAATGAACACGAATAGACACGAATGAAAATCAATCCAGAATGGAATGAGTTAGAATCCACCAAACAGTGGGTTGCTCGTCCCCAACTAGTAGCAGGAATTCGAACTACCCGTTTAGAGTCACATCGTGGTTTCCTTTCCGAATCTTTCCAGCTCAAC